>JAYSCF010000013.1:0-17629 GCA_041915005.1 Novosphingobium sp. | reverse complement strand
GGTGATGTCCTATGGCATGATGCGCTCGCTCGCGGCGACGCGCGATGCCTATTACGCGCGCTATGCCCTGGCCGATGCCTGGGTGCCGCTGCGCCGTGCGCCCGATAGCCTGGCGCGTGATCTGGCCCGCCTGCCCGGCGTGGCGCAACTGGAAAGCCGGGTCAGCGCGGCGGCGATGCTGGATATTCCGGGGATTGCCGAACCTGTTACCGCGCGGCTCCATTCGCTGCCTGGCGCGATCAACCGGCTGGTGCTGCGTTCGGGCCGGATGCCGCAGCCGGGGCGTGGCGATGAAGTGGTGGCGAGCGAGGCTTTCGTACGCGCGGCGCGGCTTTCGCTGGGGGATAGCTTGCCCGCGCTGGTCCACGGCAAGCGGATCGAACTGCGGCTGGTCGGCACGGTGCTGTCGCCCGAATATGTCTATGCCGTTGCGCCCGGGCAGATCTTTCCCGACAACCGCCGCTTCGGCATCCTGTGGATGGCGCGCGAGCCATTGGCCGCGATGCTCGACATGCGCGGCGGGTTCAACGAGGCGCTGGTCCGCCTCGCGCCCGGCACGCCGGTGGAAGAGGCCATCCGCCGGATCGACAATGCCAGCGCGCACTATGGCCCGAGCGGCGCCTATGGCCGCGACCTGCAGGTGTCGGATCGGGTCCTGTCGAGCGAGATCGAACAACTGGCCACCACCGTGCGGATCCTGCCGCCGATCTTCCTCGGGGTGGCGGCGTTCCTGCTCAACATCCTGCTTGCCCGGCTGGTCGATACCGAGCGCGAGGTGATCGGGCTGCTCAAGGCCTTTGGCTATCGCAGCGGGGCGATCCTGCGCCACTATGGCGCGTTGGCACTGCTGCTGTCTGCCGGCGGGGTGCTGGCCGGATGGGGGCTGGGCACCTGGATGGGGCGCGGGGTGGCGCGGATGTACCAGGACTATTTCACCTTCCCGTTCCTGACCTTTGTGGCCGGGCTCGACATCTATCTGCTCTCGGCGGGGCTGGCGCTGCTTGCCGTTCTGGCCGGCGCGGCGGGCGCGGTGTGGCGCGCCCAGCGGCTCGCCCCGGCCGAGGCGATGCGCCCGCCGGCCCCGGCGCGCTACGCCGCGCGCGGGGTGGGGGACCGGCTGGTGCGCCTGCTGCCCGATGAACCGAGCCGGATGATCCTGCGCGGGTTCCTGCGCCGTCCGCTGCGCTCTGCCGCCAGTGCGCTGGGGCTGGCGATGGCGCTCGCGCTTTATGTTGCCTCGGCCAGTTCGACCGACAATGTCGAGCGGATGATCGCGCTCGCCTTTGAACGCGGCCAGCGCGCCGATCTGGCGGTGGCCTTTGCCGAACCGCGCGATGCCGGCGTGGTGCGCGAACTGGCGAGCCTGCCCGGGGTGCAGCGGGTGGAAACCTACCGCGCCATCGCGGCCGACCTGTCGCACGGGGCCTACCACACCCGCGAAGGCTTGCTCGGCCTGCCGCGCGGCGCGGCGCTGATGCGCATGGTGACGCTGGATGATCAGGTGATCGAGCCGTCGCGCGAAGGGGCGATCGTCTCCAGCCAGATCGCGCGCAAGCTGGGTCTTGCGGTGGGCGATGTGTTGACGGTTGCCGTGACCGAGGGCGAGCGCCAGCACTTTACCCTGCCGGTGGTGCAGGTGATCGACGTGCCGCTGGGCGCCTCGGTGGTGGTCGAGCGCGGCGCGCTGGCCCGGCGCCTGCGCGAAGGCGACGTGGCCAGCGGAGCCTACCTGATGGCCGATCCGGCCAGGGCCGGTGCGCTCTATGCCCGGCTCAAGCGCACGCCGATGGTGGCGGGCGTTTCGGTGGCTGCCGCCGCGGTGCGCGGAATTCGTGAAACGGTGGCGCAGAACATGGGGATCGTGACCCTGTTCAACACCCTGTTCGCGGTGCTGATCGTGGCCGGGGTCACCTATACCGGGGCGCGGATCAGCCTGTCCGAGCGCGCGCGCGATCTGGCCTCGATGCGGGTGCTGGGCTTTCGCAAGGGCGAGGCCGCCTTTGTCCTGCTGGGCGAACAGGCGCTGCTGGCGCTGGCCGCGCTGGGGCCGGGGCTGGTGCTGGGGGTGGCAATGTCGCGCTATATCGCGGCAAGCTTTTCGTCGGACCTGTTCCTGATCCCCGCCGCGGTCAGCGCGGCAACGCTGGCGCGCGGGGTGCTGGTGGTAGCGCTGTCGGCAGCGGCAACGGCATGGTTGATCCGGCGCAGCGCCGACCGGCTCGATCTGGTAAGAGCGCTCAAGACTCGGGAGTGAGCATGGTTCCTAAACCCTTTACCGGACAGCGGCTTATCGGCGTGGCGATCCTGCTGGCACTGGCGCTGGCGGCGTGGTTCCTGATCCGCAAGCCCGCGCTGGAAGTCGATGCCGCCCCGGTTACCCGCGGCCTCTTGACCGTAACTGCGGATGATCTGGGCGAAACCCGGATCCACAACCTTTATGCCGTGGCGTCTCCGGTGTCGGGCACCTTGCTGCGGATCGCGCTCAAGCCGGGGGCGCAGGTGCGCGCGGGCGATCTGCTGGCCGAAATTCAGCCGGTTGCGCCCGATCCGGTCGATGCGCGCAGCTATGCCCAGCGGGTCGCGGCGATTGCCGGGCTTGAGGCTGATCTGGCGGCCGCCCGCGCGCAGGTGCAGCAGGCGCGCGCCTCGGAAAGTCTGGCCGCCAGCAATTTTGCCCGCAGCAAGGCGCTGCTTGCCAAAGGCTTTGCCGCCGCGGCGCAGCACGATGCCATGCGGGCCGAACTCGATCGCAGCCGCGCCGCCGTCGCCGCTGCCGCCCAGGCCGAGGATGCCGCCCAGCATGGCCTGGCGGCGGCCCGCGCGGGGCTTGCCCTGACCAGCGCCGCGCCCCGCGGACAGGTGGTGCGGGTTGCCGCGCCGGTGTCCGGTTCGGTGCTGCGGGTCGAGCAGGAAAGCAATCGTCCGGTCGTGGCGGGAACCCAGTTGCTCCAGATCGGCGATCCGGCGGACCTCGAAATCGTCTCCGACATGCTTTCGGCCGATGCGGTGAAGGTCAAGCCGGGCGCGGCCGTGCTGATCGATGCCTGGGGCGGGGATGCGCCGCTCAAAGGGCGGGTGCGGCTGGTCGAACCGTTTGGCTTTACCAAGATTTCCGCGCTGGGGGTGGAAGAGCAGCGGGTCAAGGTGGTGATCGACCTGACCGACCCGCGCGCCGCCTGGGCCCAGCTGGGGCATGGCTACCGCGTGGTGGTGCGGATCGCGCTGTGGTCTGCGCCGCAAGTGCTGCGGGTGCCGGTCGGCGCTCTGTTCCGCAGCGGCGCGGGCTGGTCGGCCTTCGCGGTGGGCAAGGATGGCCTGGCGCGGCTGCGTGCGGTCACGATCGGGCACATGAACGATGAACAGGCCGAAGTGCTGGGCGGCCTGGCCGAGGGTGAGGCCGTGATCCTGCATCCGGGCGAAAAGGTCCGCGATGGCGGCAAGGTCAAGGCGGCGCAGTGATGGCGATGCCGGACGACGACGACGAGATCGACCTGTCGGCCCCGCCCCGTGCCAAGCTCGGGGCGTTCGTGGCGGTGGCTGTCTTGCACGTGGTGGCGGTGCTGGCCCTGATCCGGGCCTTTGCGCCGCACTTTGCCGAGCAGGCCGTGGAGGCCGTTGTCTCGACCTTTACGGTCACGATCATCGCGCCGCCCCCGCCGCCCGAGCCGGCCCGGCAGGACCAGGCCGCCGGGGCTGCGGGCGCGGAAGGGAAAAAGGCCACCGCGCGCGCAGTCGATGCCCCGCTGCCCAAGCAGGCGATCTCGCCCAGCCCGGCGCCGCGTGCGGCCAGCACCGGCGATGCCAACACGTCTGGTGCGGCCCAGGCCGGGGCCGGCACCGGGGCGGGCGGGGCGGGGAATGGCACCGGCAGCGGCACTGGCGGCAATGGCCCCGGCGGCGGACTGACCCGCAAGGCCGAGAAGATTGCCGGGACCATCGCCGACAAGGACTATGACAAGGCCGGGCGGGCAGTGCGGCTGGGCAATGCGGTGGTCATCGCGATCACCGTCAGCGCAGAGGGGCGGCCCACCGGATGCCGCGTGGTCCGTCCCAGTCCCGATCCGGCTGCCGACGCGCAGACCTGCCGGCTGGCGATCGAGCGGTTCCGGTTTCGCCCGGCCACCGATGCCCAGGGCAACCCGGTGGCCTCGGTCTATGGCTGGCAGCAGCGCTGGTTTTATTGACCTTGAGGCGCGCGCGCTTCTAACTGCCGCGCAAACGATTCTGCGGAGAGAATGTCATGGCCAGCAACCACCCTGTGCCCGCCGAATGGGCCAGCCGCGCCTATGTCGATGCGGAGCGCTATGCCCAGCTCTATCGCCGCTCGCTGGAACAGCCCGAGGTGTTCTGGCGCGAGGAAAGCGCCCGGCTCGACTGGATCAAGCCGTGGACCAAGCTCAATCGCTGTTCCTATGACGAGGCCGATTTCGGGATCGAATGGTTTGCCGATGGCACGCTCAATGTTTCGGCCAATTGCCTTGATCGTCACCTCGCCGAACACGGCGAGACCGTGGCGATCATCTGGGAAGGCGATGACAGCGAACACCAGCGCCGCCTGACCTATCGCCAGCTTCACGCAGAGGTCTGCCGCATGGCCAATGCGCTCAAGGGGCTCGGCGCGAAGAAGGGCGACCGGATCACCATCTACTTGCCGATGATCCCCGAAGCGGCCGTGGCGATGCTGGCCTGCACCCGGATCGGGGCGATCCATTCGATCGTGTTCGGCGGCTTTTCGCCCGAGGCGCTGGCCGGCCGGATCCAGGACTGTGACAGCACCATCGTGATCACCGCGGACGCGGGGATGCGCGGGGGCAAGCAGGTGCCGCTCAAAGCCAACGTCGATGCGGCGCTGGCGACCTGCCCCTCGGTCAGCGGGGTGCTGGTGGTGCGCCATGTCGGCAACGACGTGACCATGGCGGCGGGCCGCGATCACTGGTGGGATGAGCTGAAACAGACCGTTTCCGCCGATTGCCCGGCCGAGGAAATGAACGCCGAAGACCCGCTGTTCATCCTCTACACCTCGGGTTCCACCGGCAAGCCCAAGGGCGTGCTCCACACCACCGGGGGCTATCTCACCTGGGCGGCGATGACGCACCACTATGTGTTCGATTACCGCCCCGGCGAAATCTACTGGTGCGCAGCCGATGTCGGCTGGGTCACGGGGCATAGCTATGTGGTCTATGGCCCGCTCGCCAACGGGGCGACCACGGTGATGTTCGAAGGCGTGCCCAACTATCCCGACCACAGCCGGTTCTGGGACATCGTTGATCGGCATAACGTCAACATCTTCTACGGCGCCCCCACCGCGCTGCGCGCGTTGATGCGCGAGGGCGACGAGTGGGTGAAGAAGACCAGCCGCAAGAGCCTGCGCCTGCTGGGCAGCGTGGGCGAACCGATCAATCCCGAAGCCTGGGAATGGTACTGGCGGGTGGTCGGCGATGAACGCTGCCCGATCGTCGACACCTGGTGGCAGACCGAAACCGGCGGGGCGATGATCACCCCGCTGCCCGGCGCGACCGATCTCAAGCCCGGCAGCGCCTCCACCCCGATGTTTGGCGTGGTGCCGCAGCTCGTCGATGCCGAAGGCCAGGTGCTCGAAGGCGCGGCCGAGGGCAACCTGTGCATCACGCAAAGCTGGCCGGGGCAGATGCGCACCGTGTGGGGCGATCACGAACGCTTCGTCCAGACCTATTTCACCACCTATCGCGGCAAGTACTTCACCGGCGATGGCTGCCGCCGCGACGAGGATGGCTATTACTGGATCACCGGCCGGGTCGATGACGTGATCAACGTCTCGGGCCACCGCATGGGCACCGCCGAGGTGGAGAGCGCGCTCGTCGCCCATGCCAAGGTGGCCGAGGCCGCGGTGGTGGGGATGCCGCACGAGATCAAGGGCCAGGGCATCTATGCCTATGTCACGCTCAATGCCGGCGAAGACGGCACCGAGGACGTGCGCAAGGAGCTTGTCGCATGGGTCCGCAAGGAGATCGGCCCGATCGCCACGCCCGATGTGATCCACTTCGCCCCTGGTCTGCCCAAGACCCGTTCGGGCAAGATCATGCGCCGCATCCTGCGCAAGATTGCCGAAGGCGATGTTTCCAACCTGGGCGATACCTCGACGCTGGCCGATCCATCGGTGGTCGATACGCTGCTCAGCAGCGGACGTTGACTGCGTGCCCGCGGCTCAGGGCTGGCGGGTGCGGCGTAGCATGTTGGTGTCGTAGCCCAGTGCGCGAGTCCGCGCGATCAGGGCTTCGACTGACGCCTCGCCGGGGTTTGCCTCGCGCGAGAGGACCCAGAGGTAGCGGCCCGAAGGCTCACCGATGATTGCCCAGCTGTAATCCTCGGCGCGGTCGAGCACCCAGTAGTTGCCATAGAAGGGGCCAAAGAAGCTGACCTTCAGCTTGGCCCCGGTGACTGCGTCGACAATCTTGGCGCGTCCTTTGGCTTGCGTAACCTTGCCGTCCGGTCTGCGGCAGGAATTGAGCACGGAAATCATGCCGTCGTCGCGCAGGGCATAGTCGGCGGTCACCCCGTCGCAATCCTTCTGGAAGCCCTGTTCATAGCGGGCCAGTTCGTACCAGCGGCCCAGATAGCGTTGCAGGTCGACCGCCTTGGCCGGCTGGGGCACTGCCGCGTTGCCGACCGGATGCTTTTCGAACGCGGCGGCGCAGCCCCCCAGAGCGAGTGCGCCAAGCGCGATCACAGCGAAGTTGCGAAGCAGCTTTGACATGACGGTTACACCTGAATGGAAAGATGGGTTGCGCACTTGTATTTGGGGGCGCTTGCCGGATAATCCAGCCCCATGATCGCGCAGACCATCCAGCTCGCCCTTGCCCCGGTTTTCGTGCTGGTGGCGATGGGCAACATCCTCAACCTGCTCTCCAGCCGGCTGGGCCGCGTGGTTGATCGGGCGCGCACCCTGCAGGACCGGCACGTTGCCACCGAGGGCCCCGAACACGACATGGTCGTGGCTGAAATCCGCATGATCGATCAGCGCATCACGCTGGTAACCCGCGCGATGCGGCTGCTGGTGCTGAGCGGCCTGTCGATCGGGACCACCGTTGCGGTGCTGTTCTGCGAGGAACTGTTCAGCATGAACCTGCAGCGCGTGGCCGCCGGCACGTTCCTGCTGGCGGTGGTGCTGCTGATGTACGCGCTGGTGCTGTTCCTGCGCGAAACCGAAGTTGCCGCGCAGCAGCTCAGGATTCCGCGCCAGTATCTGGAGCACTGATCCGCCGGATCAGGCCAGCAGCTTGGTCACCTTCGGCTCGATCGCGGAACGCAGCATCGGGCCGGCAAAGGACAGGGCCATCGGCAGGTCGAATTCGAAGGCCAGTTCATCATCCGAAATGTCGATCGCGCCGGCGATGGTCTTGCCCATCGCGGTGATGGCGAGCGCCATGCGATCGTCGCTTGCCCAGCTGGTGGTGACTTCGGCCATGCCGGCCGGGGCGATCTGGGCGATGTCGGCCTCGTGTTCGCGCAGGCGCCGACGCAGTTCTTCGCGGCCGAGCGAGTGGGGGAAATTCATGCGCATCAGGTCTGCCCTTCGGAACTATCGATCGCATCCCCGTATTTGTAATCGAGGTAGCGGGTCTTGATTGCCAGGTCGTCGATCGCGCCCGCTGCCAGCTGGCGGGTGACGCTGTCAATCTCTGCGCTGATCTTGCCGAGGCTGTCGCTCAGGCGTTCGTCGGGCGAGGCGCCGCCGCTGGCTTCGCCGCGCAGGTGGCGCGGGATCGCGGTATAGGTGGAAACCAGGCCGGGCAGATGCTCGCCCACCAGCTTGCGCACTTCGCGCGCGGCGGGCAGGGCTTCATCCAGCCCATCAAGCTGGGTGCCCAGCGCATCAAGCTGCAGCCCGATCTGGTCAACCAGTTTGACTGCGGGCGGGGGCAGGGCGGCGCGCTGGCCCTCAAGCCACAGTTCGGTCCGCCCGACCAGTGATTTGACCGTGCCGCCGCTCAGCGATTCCCGGCTGGGCATGGGCAGGCGCGGGAAACTGGCGAAGATCGCGGTCGCCGCGATCAAGGCCAGCAAGGTGACGATGATCCCGGTCCAGCCGATCCCGTCGATGATCAGGCCCGCGACCATCGCCGCGAACAGGATCGCCCCGCTGGCCAGCCCCACCCGCAGCAGCTTGCGCAGTGCGTGATCCCGCTTCATCGCGGCCGAACGCCGGCCGATCGAACCCGCACGGCGCCCGCCGGCGCGCTGGTGGCTCAATGATTGACGGGCCTGCTGCAGGATCAGGTCGGAATTGCGGGCTTCGTCGGCCAAGTCAGCCCTCCAGGCTCAGGATCGAGGGGGCATCGTGGGCAAGCTGCGCCTGGGCCGCGCCTTCGGCCCGCGCGATGTAGCCCTTGGACTTTTCCACCTCGGAGGACAGCGTGGTGACGGTCTGCTTCATGTTTTCGAGCGCCTTCACCTTGAAGGTGTCGATCGAATCCATCGTGTCGTAGATGTTCTGAAAGGCGCGTTGCAGTGTTTCCATCGGGATCGTGGAGGAGGCCGCCTGTTCGTGGATCTTGGCGGTCTGGTCTTTCAGCAGCGCGCTGGTCGAATCGATGATATTGGCGGTCGTTTCGTTGAGCGAGGTGATCTGCTGGAGGACGAGGCGCTGGTTGGTCATCGCCTGGGCCACGGTCACTGCGGTGCGCAGCGCGCCGACCGTGGTGGTGCTGGCGCGGTCCACGCCCTTGACCAGTTCGACATTGTTCTTCTTGACCAGATCGAGCGCAAGATAGCCCTGCACCGTTACCGCCATTTGCGTGAGCAGGTCCTGGGTGCGCTGGCGGACATAGAACAGCGCGCTCTCGCGCAGCGCCTTGGCCTTGGCCGGATCGCTCGCATCCAGATCGGCGGCCTTGTCTTCGAGCCGCTGGTCGAGCGCCTTGGAGATGTGGATCATCTGTTCGAGCGCGCCCATCGCTTCCCACAGCTTCTGGCGCTCCACGTCGATCGCGGCATTGTCCATCAGCAGTTCGTCCTTGCCCGAGGCAAGGTGGCCCAGGATCGACTGGATGTGCCCCTGGGCCGACTGATAGGACTGGAAATAGCGCTTCATGGTATTGCCGAAGGGAATGATCCCGAGGAACTTGCGCCCGGTCGAAAGCTGGCCCTTGCGGCCCGGATCGAGGTCTTCGATCGTGCGGCGCAGTTCGGCCAGGTTGGCGCCAACGCCCATGTCCTTGTCCATCGCGCGCACCGGCCGGTCGAGGAAACGGTTCGACATGCCGGCTGCCGCCATGATTTCCTTGCGGCCCATGGTGGTGATCTGATCGACCTTCTTGCCGAATTCGGGCGAATTGGCATCGGCCGCCACCAGATCGGCCACAAAGGCATCGACCTTGGCATCCAGCTTCGAGCGGTTTTCGTCCGACACCGGAACCAGCCCCGCCGCGGCTTCGACGGCCACCGTGGGGACGGGGTCGGGCGGGGTCAGGGTGATCGTGGGGGCGGCAGCGCTCGTCGGGGTTGGCGTGGTGGCCATGGGGTCGTGTCCGTACCTGTTCCAAAAAAAGGTGCGCCCAAGATGGGAGCGAACGGGCAAGAGCGCAAGCTGTATTAATCAAATAAGACACGCCCGATGGGGAGGCGGTCTGGCGGTGCGCCAAAACCTGTCCCATCGCGGGAAATGGTAAGACGCTTGACTTAATTCGATTGTGCGGGCGTTAACGACTTGACCGCAATGATGCCAAAGGAATGTATCGCCCGGCGACACTTTGGGGTCTCTCGTCAGGTTGTTAATTCAATCGATTGAATTGGCGAAATTTGGCTGTTTGAAGCCAATTTCTGCTGCTTTTGCAGATGCTTTTGACGAGGTGCTGGCGGGCTGTGCGGGGGATGCGGCAGGCCGGCGTCCAAATTTCCGGAATGGCCTAAAAAACAGAGATGTATGTCAAACTCGAACATTATTTCGTATTAACGTTAGGGCAACCGCAAACTTTAAGATAATTTCCTTAACACACCGCACAACAAAAATACGGGTCCACTGAGAGGGTTTTCGGCGCGGCCAGGAGTGTTTGGGAATGGTAGTTGTCAGGCAAGGTCTGTCAGTAGCGATTGCTGGCGCTGGGGAGAGCTTTGGCTCGCTCGGCCCCGACGCGCTTGCTGACATCGAGAGCCACGATGGCCTCGCCAGCCGCTATATCTCGATCAACGACACCTGCCGCTCGCAGCGCGATGCCTGGCTTGAGGGGGCGTTCCCCAATGCCCAGGTCTTCAGCTTTGCCGATGACGATACCAAGGCCCTGTCGCGCTATCCCGATGGCTATGGCGTGCTGATCGTCGGCGGCAACGACATTGCCCGCATGGCCCGGTTTCTCAAGGCCAATCGCGCCGCGATCAGCGGTGTGGTCAAGATCTGCGTGACTAGCGGCAGCAATGCCCAGAAGCGCGCCCTGGCGCTGCATGCCGGGTTTGACGATGTGTTCGATTCCGAAAAGATGCAGGGGGTCGAAGCCGCCGCACGGATCGAGGCGATGCGCCGCCGCTATCTCTCCGCGATCGAATCCGGCAACGAAAAGCTGCGCAGCGATCGCATGATGGGCGAATATGTCGCGGTGGAACGGCTGACCGAGCGCGAACGCGCGATTGTCACTGCGATGCTGGCCGACAAGAACAACTTCGTGTCCTATGCCAAGGTCCAGCAGCTCTGCAGCGACTTTCACAGCCAGATCTCGTTCGAGAACGTGAAAGTGATCATCTGCAACCTGCGCAAGAAGCTGAAGCCGGGCGTGCGGATCATCGCCCAGCCGCACAAGGGGTACATGCTGCTGCGCTAAGGGGGGAGGCGCAGGTTTCCGCGGGCTGTCGGGGGGCGGCCAGGCGGGTTTACATCAGACAAATTTACGGGATTTGTCCTTCTGGCTCCGTCATCTGCGACCCGGACGAAGCCAGAAGGCAGATCGGCGCGCAAGCGCTGGGGGTGGGGCTTTCGGGCTCCACCCCATTTTCATTTCAGGCCATTGGAAATGGGCTGGCGGCGTCAGGCCGCCAGCTTGATCGGCTCGATCTCGCCCGACAGATACTGCTTCTTGGCCTTGGCCCGGCTGAGCTTGCCCGAACTGGTGCGCGGCAGCGTGCGCGGCGGAACCAGTTCGACGATGCAGTTCATGCCGGTGATCGCGCGCACCTTGTCGCGGATCATGTCGCGCAGTTCGACCCGCGCGGCCGGATCGGACACGCGGCAGTGGACCAGCACCGCGGGGGCTTCCTCGCCGTTTTCGGTTTCGACCGAGAAGGCGGCGATATCGCCGTGGTTGAAGCCGGGCAGCTGTTCCACGGCCCATTCGATGTCCTGCGGCCAGTGGTTCTTGCCGTTGATGATGATCATGTCCTTGGCGCGGCCGACGATGAACAGATAGCCATCGACGGTGTAGCCCATGTCACCGGTATCGAGCCAGCCATCGACCAGGCAGGCTGCCGTGCTTTCAGGATCGCGGAAGTAGGAGTGCATGACCGACGGTCCCTTGCACCACACCTTGCCGATGTGATGGTCGCCCAGCACTTCGCCATGTTCGCCCCGGATTTCGAGCGCCATGTCCTTCACCGCCTTGCCGCAGTTCACGATCGCGCGGTAGCGGGCCGGGCGCGACAGGTCGCGCGGGGTGCCCGACAGGCGTTCCTCTTCGACCAGTTCGACGCGGATCCCTTCGCCCGGCGGCATGATGGTGACCGCCAGCGTGGCTTCGGCCAGGCCATAGGACGGCAGGAAGGCATTGGCCTTGAAGCCGGCTTCGGCAAAGGCATTGACGAAGCCCTGCATCACGTCGGGGCGGATCATGTCCGCGCCATTGCCCGCGATCCGCCAGCGCGACAGGTCGAAACGCTCGGAGACGTGGCTCTGGCTGGAGATGCGGCGGGCGCAGATGTCATAGCCGAAGGTCGGCGAATAGGAGATCGAATTGCCCGGGTTGCGGCTGATCATGTCCAGCCAAGCGAGCGGGCGGCGGGCGAAATCCTCGGTCTTGAGGTAATCGACCGAGACCTGGTTCGAGATGACCGAGAGGAAGCAGCCGACCAGGCCCATGTCGTGATACCACGGCAGCCACGAAATGCAGCGGTCGCTGGCTTCCAGCTTCATCCCTTCGCCGTGCCCGGCCAGGTTGTTGAGCAGCGAGGCGTGGGTCACGGCAACGCCGTGCGGGAAGCGGGTCGAGCCGCTGGAATACTGCAGATAGCAGATATCATCGCCGCTGGCTTCGGGCAGGGCGCAATCGGGGGCGGGCTGGGTCGCGAAGTCCTGCCAGGCGATGCCCTGGCAGCCCTGCCGGGCCGCGGCGGCGCCGGCCATCTCGGCGATTTCGGCCGGATAGAACAGGGCCAGCGGATCGCTCGACTGAAGCTGGACGGCCAGCTGGTCGATATAGCTGTCCTTGCCGCCGAAGCTGGTCGGCAGCGGCAGCGGCACCGGCCAGGCGCCGGCATAGATCGTGCCGCAGAACAGCGCGGCGAATTCGGGACCGGTTTCGGCGACCAGCGCGATCCGGTCACCCTTCTTGATGCCGTGGGCGATCAGGCGGCGGGCCATCACCAGCGCATCTTCGCGCAGTTCGCTGAACGGATAGACGCGCTTCAACTCGCCGCGCGGATCATGGAAATTCATGCCGCGCGTGCCGGTTGCGGCATAGTCGAGCGCTTCGCCAAAGGTGGCAAAGTTCGACAGCCGGCGGGGCAGCGTGTCCTCGTTGGGGGTCGGCGTGATCGCCGGTTCGGCACTCGTCACTGGCGTGGCGGCGTCGGTCATTTGCAAAAATCCGTTTTTTATCATGGCGATGCGCCGTGTTTCAGCGTCATCGGCGTTGCTATGCAAATGCGGATCCCTCAAAACTTCCGCAGTCCAGACTTCCCCCTTTGCGGCATAGTGTGGCACGAATAAGGCCGAACATGGCGCATCCCCCCCGCACCCCCCGGCCAATCGGCGCCCAGCCCCTCGAGGAAATGGCCCTGGCCTATGTCGCGCGCTTTGCCACCAGCGCGGCCAAGCTTGATGGCTATCTGCGCCGCAAGCTGCGCGAACGCGGCTGGGCGGGCGAGGGCGAACCTCCCGTGGCCGCGATCGTCGCGCGGTTCGTGCAGGCGGGCTATGTCGATGATGCGGCCTATGCCCGGGCCAAGACCGGCAGCCTGCTGCGGCGCGGCTATGGCGCGCGCCGGATCGCCCAGGCGCTGGGCGCGGCCGGGATCGGCGCAGAGGTGCGTGATGCCGTGCGGACCGGTGCCGGAGCCCAGCGCCGCGCCGCGCTGGCCCTGGCGCAAAAGCGCGGCTTTGGCCCCTTTGGCAAGGCCGTGCCCGACCGGCCGCTGCGCGAACGCCAGATCGCGGCCATGCTGCGCGCCGGGCACCCGCTGGACAGCGCGCGCGAATTGGTCAATGCCGCAACCGCCGACGCGGCGTTCGATTGGGCGGCGCTGGGCGATGATGGAGACGAAGCATGACCCGCCTGTTCCTGCCTGCCGCCCTGCTGGCCTCTGCACTGGCGCTTTCGGCCTGTTCGCCCTCTTCGGCCGAGGTGACGCCGCAATCGCTTCAGGCCGCGCCAACGATCCATCCCGTTTCGGGGCTCAAGGTCGTGACGCTGACCGTGACCCATGCCGGCCAGGCCCACGCGTTTCGCGTCGAACTGGCCCGGACCGAGCCGCAGCAGGCCCAGGGGCTGATGTTCCGCACCGCGATGGGCGCGGACGAAGGCATGATCTTTCCGATGAACCCGCCGCGCGGGGCGAGCTTCTGGATGCGCAACACGCTGATCCCGCTCGATATCGTGTTCATCGGCACCGATGGGCGGATCAGCAATATCGCCGCCAATGGCATTCCGGGGGATGAAACCCCGTTGTCCTCGATCGCGGCGGTGCGCGGCGTGCTCGAACTGAATGGCGGGCGCGCGGCAGAGCTTGGGATCGTGCCCGGCGACAAGGTGGAATGGTAAGGCTGGGGGAGCGCGCTGGCATGGCCAGCCAATCGCGATCCGGCATCCCCACCATTCCCCTTTTCCCGGCGCGTCATTTCGGCTAGGCGGCGCGCATGGGAATCCTCGGCAAGATCTTCACGTGGTGGGACGGCGCCACCATTGGCACCCTGTTCACCAGCGCGGTGACCGGCGAACTGGTCGGCACTGATGCACAGGGCAACAAGTATTACCGCGCCAAGAAGCTGCGCGCTTCGGGCCAGCCGTTTGGCGGGAGCGAGCGGCGCTGGGTGATCTACAACGGCGCCAACGATGCCAGCCGCGTGCCGGCCGAATGGCACGGCTGGCTGCACGGCACGCTGCCGGGCGTGCCCGAAAGCAACCTGCCGCCGCCGCGGATCTGGGAAGTGGACTACACCCCCAACGCCACCGGAACCGACGCGGCATATCGCCCCGCCGGCGCGCTGGAGCGCGGCGGCAAGCGCGCGGCTGCAACTGGCGATTACCAGGCCTGGACCCCGGACGCCTGATTCGTGAAGCGGGGGCTGCCCCTTTTCGGATCGGCCCTTTCCGGACCGGCCCTTGCCGGAACGGCGCTGTGCGTGGCTGCGGCCCTGGCGCTGGGCGCCTGCCAGCGCGGCAACGATGAAGCCGAAGCGATCGCCACCGAAGTGCCCAGCGCGGTGGCCGCGCAGGGCGGCAATGCCGCGGTGGTCGAAAGCGAATACGGCACCCCGGTGAAAGAGCGCGTGGCCACGCTGGGCCTGCTCAACAAGCGCAACAACCTTACCCAGGATCTGGTGCTGAAGCCCGGCGAATCGCGCCGGGTCGGCAACGTGATCGTCAAGCTGGCGACCTGCGAGCGCACCCTGCCGTGGGAAAATCCGCCCGAAACCGGCGCCTTCGTGCAGGTTTTCGTCGAAGAGCGCGCCGATGCGGGCCAGCCGCTGGCCTGGCACAAGACCTTCTCGGGCTGGCTGTTCAAGAATTCACCGTCGCTCAACGTGGTCGAGCATCCGGTCTATGACGTGTGGGTCAAGGACTGCGCGATGAAGTTCCCGGGCGAAGAGGAAAACCCCGAGGACTTCGCCGCATCGAGCAAGGCGGCAAAGCCCGCGGGCAGTCCTGCGGCTGTGCCCTCGGCCTCGCCCTCGGCGGCGGCAACTGCGGCGCCCGCCCCTGCGGCATCGCCCGCCACCCCGGACTGAGCCGCCGCCAGCAGCGCGAGATAGCGTTCCTGCGTGATTTCGACCGCGCCGAGCGAGGCGAGGTGATCGGTGATGAACTGGCAATCGAGCAGCGTGGCCCCCGCCATGCGCAGCGCCGCAACCAGCCAGGCCAGCGCCGCTTTCGAAGCATCGGTCATCCGGCTGAACATCGATTCGCCGCAAAACACCCGGCCAAAGCCCACGCCATAGAGCCCGCCGACCAGTCGGGCGCCTTCGGGCGTATCGTGCCAGCATTCGATCGAATGGGCATGGCCCAAGGCGTGCAGTGCCAGGTAGCTGGCGCGGATCCGGCCGCTGATCCAGGTTTCGGCGGTATCGCGGCGCGGCGCGGCGCAGGCATCGATCACCGCGGCGAAATCCGCATTGCAGGTAACCCGGAAAGTCCCGCGTTTGAGCACCTTTGCCAGCGAGCGCGAGCAGTGGAAGCCATCCAGCGGGAGGATCGCCCGGTGGCGCGGCTCGACCCAGAAAACCTCGGGATCATCGCGGGTGTCGGCCATTGGAAAGATCCCGCTGCGATAGGCCAGCAGGAGCAGTTCGGGGTCGATGGGCGAGGCGGGCTGGGGGGCGTGCACGGCTTTTCTTTGTATGGACCCATCCGGATCGCTTGTCATCTGCCGGTCAAGCCTGTAGGGGCCTCTCCGCCCGCAGGAGTGTAGCTCAGTTGGTAGAGCATCGGTCTCCAAAACCGAGGGCCCACGGTTCGAGTCCGTGCACTCCTGCCAGCATTGCCCCCCAACCCTGAAGATATAGCGCACCCATGTCGGCTGAACCTCCCTTCGAGCAGTTCAACACGCGCGGACGCTCGCTCGCGGCCTGGCTGAAGGGCGAACCCACCAATCGCGAAACCTGGGCGCTGGGCCTGATCCTGGCGCTGCTCGCCTGTTTGCCGGTGCTGCTGGCAACCTATCCGCAGATGGTGGACTATCCCGCGCACATGGCGCGCTATCACGTCATGCTGTCGCGCGATTCCGATCCGTTCCTGCAGCGCTACTATGGTTTTGAATGGCGCTGGATGGGCAATCTTGGGGCCGACATGCTGATCCAGCCGCTGTCGCGCCTGTTCCCGCTGGAAACCGCCGGGCGGATCATCGCCGGGCTGATCCCGGTGCTGACCGGGCTTGGCATCCTGACGGTCGAATGGGCGCTGCGGCGGCGAATCGGGCTGGCCTCGATGCTGGCCTTTGCCTTTATCTGGTCGCCCGCGCTGCTGCTGGGCTTCCTCAACTTCGGGATCAGCCTGGCGCTGGCGCTGTTCGCTTTCGCGCTGTGGGTGCGGATGGAGGGGAACCGCTGGCGCGCCTGGGTGTTCATGCCGATCAGCGTGGTCATCTACCTGTGCCATGTCTCCGGGTGGGGCGCGCTGGGGATCCTGGTGTTCGGCTATGAATGGCAGCGCACCAAGAGCATCGAGGCGTTTTTCCGGCCGATGCCGCTGGCCGTGCCGATGATCGGCCTGCTGGCCTTTGGCGGCTCGCGCGAGCTGGCCTCCTATGGCTCGCATCCCGACATCTACAAATGGTCGATCTGGAAGCAGGCGATGCGCGGTTCGATCCAGTGGATCGACTATGGCTCGATCTGGCTGATCGCCGCCGTGCTGCTGGGCAGCATCGCGCTGCGCCGGTTCGATGGGCGCATGGGCTGGGCCGCGGTGATGATGCTGGTGCTTTCGCTGGTCCTGCCGCGGCATATCTTCGGCGGCGATCTGGTCGATGCGCGGATGATTTCGACCGGGCTGCTGGTTGGCTGCCTGGCGCTGAGCTGGCGCGCGCCGCGCTGGGTGCTGCTGCTGGCGCCGCTCTTGTTCCTCGGCCGGCTGGCGCTGACCACCAACGACTGGGTGCGCGAATCGGCCCATACCGCCGAACTGCTCGGCGCGCTCGATCACTTGCCCGAAGGGGCCAAGGTCGCGACCCTGGTCGTGACCGAGCGCAAGACCTGGGGCTACAACACGCAGGAGCACGTCGGCGCCTGGTCGGTGGTGCGGCTCGATGCGCTCAACAATTCGAATTTCGCGCTGCCCAAGGTCCACATGCTGACCCTGCGCGAAGGCGGGGCCCGGTTCATCGATCCCTATCACCGCCTGCTTCACCGCCGCGGGACGCCGATCAACCTGGTCGACTATGCCCCGGCGCGTTCGGCCGACTGGTTCTGGTATGTCGGCGCGCAGGAACCGGTTTCGCTGCCCACCGGCTTCGTGGTCGAAGCGCGCGGCAAGGGCTGGCTGCTCGCGCGGCTTGCAAATCGGCCGCACGATAGCTAAGTGCGGCGGTGTCTTCCGCACATGGAGAACATTGCCTCATCCCGGACGCGCTGCCCAGCCGCCGGGAGCGGCGCTGTTCCCCTCGGGCGCGAGGCAAGCGATTTAACCCTCTTTAGGCAAGTGAGCGCATAGCCATGGCCAAGATCAACCCCGGCGAATTCATGCGCCAGGTTCAGGCGGAAGCCCGCAAGGTCGTCTGGCCGACGCGGCAGGAAACCGTC
>JAYSCF010000012.1:0-18125 GCA_041915005.1 Novosphingobium sp. | reverse complement strand
CTTCTGGGGCGAGACATTGTCGCCCTTGTCGTTGACGATCATGTCCTTCTTGCGATCGGTGATCACGATCCGGCCGGCTTCGTCGATATGGCCGATGTCCCCGGTGTGGAGCCAGCCATCCACCAGCGTGCGCGCGGTTTCGGCTTCGTTGCGCCAATAGCCGTGCATGACGAGTTCGCCGCGCACCAGGATTTCACCATCCTCGGCGATCCTCAGTTCGACCCCGTGCATCGGCGGGCCGACCGTATCCATCTTGAGCCCGGCGGCCGGGCGATTGCAGCTGATCAACGGGCCGGCTTCGGTCTGGCCATAGCCTTGCAGCATGGTCAGCCCCATCGAATCGAAGAACACGCCGATTTCGGGGTTGAGCGGCGCGCCGCCCGAAACCATCGCTTTCAGCCGCCCGCCAAAGCGCGCGCGGATCTTGGGGCGCAGCGCCCGTTCCAGCAGCAGGTCCATCGGCTTGTCGCGCAGCCGCTTGCGTCCCTGGGCCTTGCGCGTGCCGATCCCCAGCGCGCGGTCCATCAGGTAGTTGGCGAACTTGCCCTGCTTTTCGATCGACTTCATGATCCGCGTGCGCAGCACTTCGAACAGGCGGGGGACGACGACCATGATCGTCGGGCGCACTTCCTCGATATTGCTGGCGAGCTTTTCGAGCCCCTCGGAATAGTAGATCTGCGCGCCCGCCGCGATCGGCAGCATCTGCCCGCCGGTGTGTTCGTAGGCATGGCTGAGCGGCAGGAACGACAGGAACACGTCGTCCAGCCCGAAGTCTTCGGCAAGGATACGCGCCGCGACATCGACGTTGCACAAGATCGCGCCGTGGTGTTGCATCACCCCGCGCGGCGCGCCGCCGGTACCGCTGGTGTAGATGATGCAGGCGGTGTCCGAACGCTGGATCGTGGCGATCCGTTCATCCACGGCGGCGCGGGCGGCGGTGGCATCCCCGCCGATCAGCCCGGCCCATTCGTGGTATTCGAAGTTGCTGGTCTGGGCGATGCGCAGCGGTTCGATCCCGATCACGTGAAGCGCCTGGCCCGAACGCAGCACGGCGGGCAACAGGGGCTTGGCCAGCTTGTCATTGGCGACGATCACCGCCCGCGCGCCCGAATTGTCGAGCACGTGGAGATGGTCGCGCTCGGTGTTGGTGACATAGGCCGGCACGGTCACGCAGCCCGCGGCCATGATCGCGAAATCGGCGATGCACCATTCGGGCCGGTTTTCGGATATCAGCATCACCCGGTCGCCCGCTTCAAGCCCCAGGTCGCGCAGCGCCTGGGCCAGCTGGCAGACCTGCCGCGCGGCTTCGGCCCAGCTGATCGAGCGCCATGCGCCGCCCTGCTTGGCCCACAGGAACGGAGCCTCGCCCCGCGCATCGGCGCGGCGCAGGAACAGTTCGACCAGGTTGCCGGTGGTCGGCAGATCCGAAATATCAACCAAGGTGCCTCGCCCCTTTCGCGCAAATCCTGTCCGGTGCCATGACCCCCCTTGGCCCGGCGCCTGTCGTTGCCAACTTGCTAGGACGGCTTTGCCGCAGCGGCAAGCCGGCTATTCGGCTATTGCCCGGCCTTCGCTGCGCGGATCGGCGCCGCCCCGCAAGACGCCGCCGATCACTTCGATCGCATTGGCCTTGAGCGGCAGCACGCGCGGCGTGACCGAGGCATGGCCCAGCGCCACCAGCGCCGGGATCATCGCTTCAAGCCCGCTGCCCTGTTCGACGAACACGGCGTCGATCCCGGGGGCGAAGATCACCGGCAGGGCCAGGGCATCTTGCGCGGGCAGATGCCAGTCGATCACGCCGATGATCGCGCGGATCACCTGGGCCGGGATCGTGGCCCCGCCCGCCGCGCCCACCGCCAGCCTGAGCTTGCCATCGGGGCCGAACACCAGCGCCGGGCTCATCGAACTGCGCGGCCGCTTGCCGCCTTCAACCCGGTTGGCGACCTGCCGCCCATCGAGTTCGGGGTTCATGTCGAAATCGGTGAGTTCGTTGTTGAGATAGTAGCCGCCAACCATCAGCCCCGAACCGAACGGGCTTTCCACGGTCGAGGTATAGCTGACCGCATTGCCCGCGCGGTCGATCGCCACGAAGTGCGACGTGCCGTGTTCCTCGGCCATGGCCGGATCGGCGAGCGCGAGGTGTTCGGCCCCCGGCGGGGTGCCGGCGCTGACGGAAGGGATGGTCCGGGCCGGATCGATCAGCGCCGAGCGCTGGGCAAGATAGGCCGGATCGATCATCCCCGCGACCGGCACGGGGACGAAATCCGCATCGGCCGAATAGCGGTTGCGGTCGGCATAGGCGAGGCGCATCGCTTCGGCGATGAGGTGCCAGGCAGTGGGCGAATCCTTGCCCAGCGCGCCGAGGTCAAAGCGTTCGAGCAGCTTGAGCGTGGCGATCACCGTGGTTGCGCCCGAGGATGGCGGACCCATCGAACAGATCGTGTTGCCGCGATAGGTGCCGCAGACCGGGGCGCGGTCCTTGGCGACATAGGCGGTGACGTCAGCCGTGGTCATCGGCGCGGGATTGCGCGGCGCGGTGGTTACGCGGGTCACGATCGCGCGCGGATTGGCGCTGGCATAGAAGGCCTTTGGCCCGGCCTTGGCGATGGCATCCAGCGTTGCGGCCATCGCCGGGTTCCTCACCAGGGTGCCAACCGGCAGCGGTGCACCATCGGCGCCATAGAACAGCGCGCGGCCCTCGGCCGTGAAGGCGGCGGTGGCGGCACTGTTCCTGAGCATGCCGTAAAGCCGGGGGGTGATGACAAAGCCATCGCGCGCAAGCTGCGCTGCCGGCGTGAACAGCGCCGCCCAGGGCAGTGCGCCGTGTTCGCGGTGAGCCTTGGCCGCCAGCGCGATATTGCCCGGCACGCCGACACTGGTTCCGCCGGGAACGGCTTCGGGGAAGGACAGCAGGCGGCCATCCTTGAAGAACCAGCGGGGGTGCGCGGCAGCGGGGGCCGTTTCGCGCCCGTCGATCGTGGCGACGTGGCCGGCGGCGTCGGTTTCGACATAGAAGCCGCCCCCGCCGATCCCCGAGCTTTGCGGTTCGACCACCGACAGCGCCAGCATCGTGGCGATCGCGGCGTCGGTGGCGTTGCCGCCCTGGCGCAGCATCTGCGCCCCGGCATCGGCGGCGCGCGGGTCAGCGGCGCTGACCATGCCCGCGGCATAGACCTGCGCGCTTGGCGGCGGGGTTGGCGAAGGATGGACGGCAGTGCAGGCCCCGGCAAGCAGCGGGGCGGCGATCAGGGCAATCAGGCGTGATTTCATACGCGCCAGTGCTATTCGGTTCCGACCGCCTCGGCAATGGAGGCAAAACCATCGCGGCGCATCAGGTGCTCGAGCCCGCGGGTGATCGCCCGGGCGATTCCCGGCCCGGCATAGGCCATCGCCGAATAGAGCTGGACCAGGCTGGCCCCGGCGCGGATCCGCGCCCAGGCATCCTCGGCGCAGGCGATCCCGCCGACCCCGATCAGCGGCATCGCGCCGCCGGTCGCCTTGCGGAAATCGCGCAGGCGGGCCTGGGCCAAATCGCGCAGGGGCGCGCCCGAAAGCCCGCCCGTTTCGCCCGCATGGGCCGAGCTGAGCGCGGGCCGCGAGATCGTTGTGTTCGAAACGATCAGCGCGCCCAGCTGCTTGTCGAGCGCGATCCGGGCGATCGCATCGATATCGGCCGGTTCGAGATCGGGCGCGACTTTCAGGAACACCGGCGGGCCTTGCTTGCCGCGCGCCTCGATCACCGCGTCGAGCAGTTCGGTCAGTGCGCTTTCATCCTGCAAGGCGCGCAAGCCCGGAGTGTTCGGGCTCGACACATTGACCGCCAGATAGCTTGCCAGCGGGGCCATCAGCCGGGCCATGGTCGCATAGTCGGCGATGCGGTCGGTCGAATCCTTGTTGGCGCCGATGTTGATCCCGACGATCCCCGGCCGGCCCACGCGGCGGGCGAGCCGTTCGACGGCGGCTTCGGCGCCGCCATTGTTGAAGCCCATCCGGTTGATCACCGCGCGGTCCTCGGCCAGGCGGAACAGCCGGGGCTTGGGATTGCCGGCCTGCGGCAGCGGCGTGATCGAACCGACCTCGGCAAAGCCGAAGCCCAGCCCCAGCAGCGCGTCGGGAACCTCGCCGTCCTTGTCAAAGCCGGCAGCCATGCCCAGCGGATTGGGAAAGTGCAGCCCGGCCACGGTGGTTGCCAGCGGTCCGCCGGCTTTGGCGCGGGCGCGCAGCGGCATGGCTTTGAGCGCGGCCAGCGACAGGCCATGGGCCGTTTCCGCATCAAGCAGGAACAGGGCGGGACGGATCAGCGAATAGAGCATGGCCCCGCCTATGGCAGCGCGCCGCGCGCGAGTCGATTCGCCGATTCGCGCTCTGGCCCGATTCGCATGCGACTCGCAGATGCAGGTCCAGATGATGGTCCGGGGATGACCCGGCGGGGCCAATCTAAGCGCTAAGAATCCGAAACCGAGAAGATTTCAATCGATTAACTGACGAATCCATACAATCGGGGGGGCTCCTACCTGGCGTAAGCCGTGGTTGCGACCCGAAGGGCTCGTCGCTCTGATGCAGCGAGTTCCTTAACTTCATGCGGCTCTCAGGATCCCCTGGGGGCCGCCTTTTTTTGGTCTGCCGCGGGGCTGCGGCGCACCGCTACCGGGCCATTGCCAAACGATTGGAATCCGCCTAGGCGAAACCGGAAAGATTCAGTCCGATTTACCGGGAAGCTAGGAAATGCGCCTCTCCAGCATGGCCGACTATGCCGTCGTGACGATGAGCGCCGCCGCGCGCCATTGCGGCGGGCAGCGCGTTTCGGCCGGGCAACTGGCCGAAGAAACCGGCCTGCCCGTGCCGACCGTGCAGAAGCTGGTCAGCCGGCTGACCTCGGCCGGGCTGCTGCGTTCCTCGCGCGGGGTGGGCGGCGGGCTCAAGCTGGCGCGCCCGGCGGCGGCGATCACGCTGGCCGATATCATCGAGGCGGTCGAAGGCCCGATCGCGCTGACCCCGTGCACCGATGTCGGGCGCAGCGATTGCGCGCTTGATGGCGGCTGCTCGGTCAAGCCGCATTGGGGCGTGGTGGGCACCGCGGTGCGCAATGCCCTGGCCGACGTGCCGCTGACCCGGCTGGCGGGGCAGGTGCAATGAACGATATCGTCAAGGATGCGGTCCAGAAGGATCAGGCGGCGCGCGATGCCGCAGCCAAGGTGGCGGATTACGAACACGGCTGGTCGGCGCAGATCGACACCGAATTCGCGCCCAAGGGGCTTGATGAGGACACCGTCCGGTTCATCTCGGCCAAGAAGAACGAGCCCGAATGGATGCTCGAATGGCGGCTCAAGGCCTATCGCCACTGGCTGACCATGCCGATGCCCGATTGGGCCAAGCTCAATATCCCGCCGATCGATTACCAGGACGCCTATTACTATGCGGCGCCCAAGCCCAAGAAGCAGCTCGCCAGCCTCGACGAGGTCGATCCCGAGATCCTCGAGGTTTACAAGAAGCTCGGCATTCCGCTCGAAGAGCAGAAAGTGCTCGCAGGGGTCGAAGGCGCGCGCAAGGTTGCGGTCGATGCGGTGTTCGATTCGGTCAGCGTAGCGACCACCTTTCGCGAGGAACTGAAAAAGGCCGGGGTGATCTTTCTCTCCATTTCGGAGGCAATCCGCGAATACCCCGATCTGGTGAAGCGCTGGCTCGGCAAGGTCGTGCCGATGCACGACAATTTCTTCGCCGCGCTCAACTGCGCGGTCTTTTCCGATGGCACCTTCGTCTACATTCCCGAAGGCGTGCGCTGCCCGATGGAACTGTCGACCTATTTCCGGATCAACGCCGAAAACACTGGCCAGTTCGAACGCACCCTGATCGTGGCCGACAAGGGGGCCTATGTCTCCTACCTCGAAGGCTGCACCGCGCCCCAGCGCGATGAGAACCAGCTCCACGCCGCCGTCGTTGAACTGGTCGCGCTGGACGATGCCGAGATCAAGTATTCGACCGTGCAGAACTGGTATCCCGGCGACGCGCAAGGCAAGGGCGGGATCTACAATTTCGTGACCAAGCGCGCGCTGTGCCAGGGCAAGCGCAGCAAGGTCAGCTGGACCCAGGTCGAAACCGGCTCGGCGGTGACGTGGAAATATCCCTCCTGTGTGCTCAACGGCGAAGACAGCGTGGGCGAATTCTACTCGGTCGCGGTCACCAACAATTTCCAGCAGGCCGATACCGGGACCAAGATGATCCACAACGGGCGCGGCAGCCGCTCGACGATCGTGTCCAAGGGCATTTCGGCGGGGCGCAGCCAGAACACCTATCGCGGGCTGGTGCGCGTGGCGCCGCAGGCCGAAGGCGTGCGCAACTTCACCCAGTGCGATTCGCTGCTGCTCGGCAAGGACTGCGGCGCCCACACCGTGCCTTACATCGAGGTGCGCAATCCCAGCGCCCAGATCGAGCACGAGGCGACCACCAGCAAGATTTCGGATGACCAGCTGTTCTACGCGATGCAGCGCGGGCTCGGCCAGGAAGAGGCGGTGGCGCTGATCGTCAACGGCTTCGCCAAGGAAGTGTTGCAGCAATTGCCGATGGAATTCGCGGTCGAGGCGCAGAAGCTGCTTGGCATCAGCCTGGAAGGGAGCGTGGGATGATCACGTTCCTGCTGTTGATGGCGGCGGCCTTTGAAGGGCCGGAAGCCGCGCCGGCGCTTGATGTGGTGAAACGCTGCGACCGCGGTGCGATGCAGGGCCTGACCAAGGCCGAGCCGCACCGCCGCAGCCAGTTTGCCGCGGCCGCCTATGCCGAACAACAGGCGATCGCGCGCGAACGGTCTGCCGTGCTGGCGCGCGCGCCGCTGGATGCGGCGCCCGCCGCGCAGTCCGCCAATGCCGCCGCGTTGACCGCGCTCGATGCCCGCCAGCGCCAGCTGGATGATGCCCGCGCGGTCGAACAGGGCTGGCGCGTGCTGGTGGACGAGCTGCGCACCGATTTTCTTGCCAATTGTGCCCAAGGCCGACGAAATGCTGACGATTGATAACCTTCAGGCCCAGGTGGCCGACAAGCCGATCCTCAAGGGGCTTTCGCTCCAGATCAACCCGGGTGAAATCCATGCGATCATGGGGCCGAACGGGGCGGGCAAGTCGACGCTGGGCTACACCCTGGGTGGCCGTCCCGGCTATGAAGTGACCGGCGGTGCCGTGACCTTCAAGGGCGAAGACCTGCTGGCGCTGGAGCCGCACGCGCGCGCGGCGGCCGGGCTGTTCCTGGGGTTCCAGTATCCGGTCGAGATTCCGGGGGTGTCGTTCGTCCAGTTCCTGCGCGAAAGCGCCAATGCCCAGCGCAAGAGCCGCGGCGAGGAACCGCTGTCGGGCGGCGAGTTCCTGAAGCTCGCGCGCGAGAAGGCGGCGCTGCTGCGGATGGACATGGACATGCTCAAGCGGCCGGTGAACGTCGGCTTTTCGGGCGGCGAGAAGAAGCGCGCCGAGATGGTCCAGATGGGCATTCTCGATCCGGCGCTGGCGATCCTCGATGAAACCGATTCCGGGCTCGACATCGATGCCTTGCGGATCTGCGGCGAAGGGATCAACGCGATCATGCGCCGCCCCGACAAGGCCGTGCTGCTGATCACCCACTATCAGCGGCTGCTCGACTATGTGAAGCCGGACTTCGTCCATGTCCTGGCCGGTGGTCGGATCGTCAAGTCGGGCGGTCCCGAACTGGCCCTGCAGCTGGAGGACGAAGGCTACGAGGCGGTTGTGGCATGAGCCAGGCGCTCGCCCTGCCAACCCGTAGCAACGAGGACTACCGCTATGCGGATCTTGCCGCGCTGGCCCCGCTGTGGCCGGTCGCGGTGGAGGAGATCGTGCTGGGCGAAGGCGAGCACCGCGCGCTGACGATCACCAATACCGGTGCCGCTGCTGCCGTGCGCGATCTGGCGATTACGCTGGCCCCCGGGGCCAGCCTTGCGCTCCACGTGCTCAATGCCTCGCCCGCCTATGGCCGGATCGCGGTGCGCGCGGAACTGGGTGCAGGCGCCGCATTCACGCTGGGCGCGGCGCAGCTCGCCGGCGGCGATGCGACGCTCGAAATCGTCACCCACGTGACCCATGCCGGCCCCGATGCGATCAGCCGGCAGGTGGTGCGTTCGGTTGCGGGCGGCGCGGCGACGGCCAATTACCTGGGCAAGGTGCTGGTCCGGCCCGGCGCCGATGGCACCGATGGCGAGCAGTCGGTTCGGGCCATGTTGCTGGACCGGACGGCCACCGCCAATGCCCGGCCCGAGCTGGAAATCTACGCCGATGACGTCAAGTGCGCCCACGGCTGCGCGGTGGGTGAGCTGGACGCCAATGGGCTGTTCTACCTTGCCTCGCGCGGGCTGCCCCCGGCCGATGCCAAGCGGCTGATGCTGCAGGCCTTCATTGCCGAAGCCTTTGTTGGCGCGGCCGAGGAAGAGGGGCTGCAGCAAGCGGCGCTGGCCGCGCTGGAGGCCCTGCTGTGACCAGCGCCACGCTCCTGCGCCCCGATCTCAGGGCCGATTTTCCGGGTCTGGCGGGCGGCTGGCATTACCTTGATAGCGGCGCCACCGCGCAGAAGCCGCAGAGCGTGATCGAGGCCACGGTCAAGGCGATGGGGCGCGACTATGCGACCGTCCACCGCGGGGTCTATGCCCGCTCGGCCGAGATGACCCTGGCCTTCGAAACTGCCCGGCGGCGGGTGGCGGGCTTCATCGGCGGGGCCGAGGACGAGATCGTTTTTACCCGCGGCGCGACCGAGGCGATCAACCTGGTTGCCCAGACCTGGGGCCAGGCCAATCTGGGGGCCGGCGACCGCATCCTGCTGTCGGTGCTGGAGCATCATTCGAACATCGTGCCGTGGCAATTGCTGGCGCAGCGCACCGGCGCGGTGATCGATGTCTGTCCGCTGACCGCCGATGGCCAGATCGATCTGGATGCGGCCGAGGCCATGCTCACCCCGGCGCACAAGCTGGTCGCGCTGGCCCATGTCTCGAACGTGCTGGGCTCGGTGCTCGATGCGGCCCGCGCGGTGCGCCTGGCCCATGGGGTCGGGGCGAAGATCCTGCTCGACGGGTGCCAGGCGGTGCCGCGCCTGCCGGTCGATGTGGCGGCGCTGGGCTGTGATTTCTACGTCTTTTCGGCGCACAAGCTCTATGGTCCGACCGGGATCGGCGCGCTGTGGGCGCGGGGCGAAATCCTCGCCGCCATGCCGCCGTGGCAGGGCGGCGGCGCGATGATCGACCGGGTGACCTTTGCCCGCACCACCTATGCCCCCCCGCCGCAGCGGTTCGAGGCGGGCACGCCCGCGATCGTCGAGGCGATCGGGCTGGCGGCAGCGATCGACTATGTCGAAAGCGCCGGGCTGGATGCGATCCACGCGCACGAGGCCGAACTGGTGCGGAGCTTGCGCGAGGCCCTGCGCAGCCGCAACGACATTACCCTGTTCGGGCCAGAGGATTCCGCCGGGATCGTGAGTTTTGCGATGGACGGGGTGCATCCGCACGATCTCGGCACCATATTGGACGAGGAAGGGGTGGCAATCCGCGCCGGGCATCATTGCGCCCAGCCGCTGATGGATCACTTGGGCGTGTCGGCCACGGCCCGCGCCAGTTTCGGGCTGTATAGCCACGCCAGCGATGTGGCCGCGCTGCTGCGCGGCATTGAACGAACCAGGAGAATCTTCGGGTGAGCGAAGAACCCAAATTCACCGTTGAACAGGTCGATAGCGTCGCGGCCCCGCCGCGTGCGCGGGTTGAAGACGCCGAGGCGCCCGCTGAAAAGCTGGAACGCAAGCGCGACTATCTGGAAGGCTTCCTGGCGGCCAAGCCGGCCGATGCCGCCCCGGGCGAGCCGGGCGGCGATCTTTACGAAGCGGTGATCGGTGCGCTGCGCGACATCTTCGATCCGGAAATCCCGGTGAACATCTATGACCTCGGCCTGATCTACGGGGTCGAGATCACGCCTGAGGCGAGCGTGATGGTGACCATGACGCTGACCACCCCGCACTGCCCGGTGGCTGAATCGATGCCCGGCGAGGTTGAGCTGCGCGTTGGCGCGGTGCCGGGCGTGCGCGATGCCGAGGTCAATCTCGTTTGGGATCCGCCGTGGGATCCCGCCAAGATGAGCGATGAGGCCCGGCTCGAACTGGGGATGCTGTGATGACCGCCACCACCCGCCAGCGGCCTGCCGCCGTGATCCTGACCCCTTCGGCCGAGGCGCGGATCGCCAAGCTGATGAGCGAGGCGCCCGAAGGCGCGATCGGGGTCAAGCTTTCCACCCCGCGGCGCGGCTGTTCGGGGTTGGCCTATTCGGTCGACTATGTCAGTGTGGCCGATCCGATCGACGAGCGGATCGAAACCCCCGGCGGCACCTTCTTCATCGATGGGGCCAGCGTGCTCTATCTGATCGGCAGCACGATGGACTGGCAGGAAGACGACTTCACCGCCGGCTTCGTGTTCCAGAACCCCAATGCCAAGGGCAGCTGCGGCTGCGGGGAAAGCTTTACCGTCTGACCGTTCAGGCGGCGCGCAGCAGCTCGCCGGCCTCGCCGGTTTCCTGGGCAATGAAGGCCAGCAGCGCCTTTTCCAGCGGGTCGAGTTCCTCGTCGGCCTCGATATGATCGACCAGCCAGCGTTCTTCCTCGGCATCGAGCGCCGGGGCCTCGTCGCTGTCAGGCTCGCTCGCCGCCGCGCCCAGGTCGAGCAGGCTGCCGAAGGCCCCCGCGACTTCGTTTTCAACCTCGGCGCCAAGCATCCGGGCAAGGAAATTGCCGATGCCGGCGCCTTCGCTGGCCATGAACCGTTCGAGTTCGGCGGCGCGCTGGGCCGGTAGCGGTTCGGTTCCGGCGAACCCGATCAGGAAGCTGGCGACCCCCTGCACGAACAGGCTTTCCCATTCGGGGGCATTGGCATCGTAAAGCGTAGCGTCCTTGATCCGGAACAGCATTTCGGCTTCGGCCTGGCTCACCCCGGCGGGGGCATCGCTGGCCGGGGCAAAGATCATCCGGCGCAGCAGGGCGCATTCGCTGGCGGTAATCCCGGCGGGATCAAGTTCGCCATGCCGGGTCGGTCCTTCGCCGCCCAAGACGGCTTGCTCGATCTGGCTCAGCGCATAAACCTTGAGTACCGCGGGAACACTCGTCGCGCGTTCCAGCACGCGGACCAGCAGCTCCAGTTCGGCCAGCGTGCCGACGCGTCCGTCGCGGTCGATCTGGGCGATCAGTTCGTCGGCCATGGCCTGATCGACGTAGCCCCGCGGCTCGACCGTGTTGATGATGAATTCGCCGAGCGCCTCGACAAAGAAATCGCACCATTCGCGGCTGGGCTGATCCAGCTGGTCGTTGGCGATGAACAGGGCTTCGGCTTCTTCCGGAGTCATCTGCCCGTCGGCCCAGCCGGCCCGGCGCAGCGCCAGGATTTCGTCAGCGCCGATCGCGCCATCGGCGGCTGCGCGCAGCGCCGTTTCCCCAAAATGCATAGTCATGGCGGCCGCGCCCCCTGGATGTCGTTCAGGGGGCGTTGTGGCAGGCCAACCTTAAATCCCGGTTACCCGGCGTTCAGGGGCGGCGGCGCAGCGCGTTGACGCAGGCGAGATCGTCGACATCCTGGGCATCGCTGGCTCGCCGCGCCTCGACATAAGTGGCTTCGGGTTCGCGGCCTGCGGCGGTCGGATAGAGGAACACGTCAAGCACGCAGGCATCGCCGCTGAACTGCAGCTTGCGGGCATCGCCTTCTACAACGTCGAGCCGGGCCGGGCCGAACTGGCGCACCAGATCGTCGCGGCTGGCCCCGATCACCCCTTCAAGCCCCGGGACGACCTGCCGCTTGGGCGGCGGCGGGGGCAGGTGCAGCGGGGCGCGCGGCGCAACCGCGACCCGCGGCGCAGGGCGCGGCGGCTGGCGCACGGTCTTGCCCGGGGCCTTGCCCGTCACCTTGCCGCGCGGCGGGTGGCTGGACGTGCTCTTGACCGCCCCGCCGCCGCACGCGGTCAGGCACAGGCTCAGGGCGGCGGCGATAAGGATCTTGCGGGCCATCGCCCGCGCGGATCGCCCGAGATGCGGGCGCTGTCAACGCCGCTGACCTTGCCCTGCGCCGATATGCCCGCTAACCGCGCCGACTGACTTTCCTTTTCCGCAGCAGGAAACCCAATGACCGCACCCGTTTACGACGTGATCGCCATCGGCAACGCCATCGTCGATGTGATGGCCCCTTGCGATGATGCCACGATCGAACGCCTTGGCATGACCCGCGGCGGCATGACCCTGGTCGATACCGACCGCGCCCACGCGCTCTATGATGCGATGGGCCCGGCCCGCGAAATTTCGGGTGGTTCGGCGGCCAACACGCTGGCCGGGCTGGCCGCGCTGGGCGCCAAGTGTGCCTTCATTGGCCAGGTGGCAAACGACCAGCTGGGCGAAGTCTTCGCGCACGACATCCGCGCCGGCGGGATCGATTTCACCACGGCGGCGCGGGCTGGCGATCCGCCGACGGCGCGCTGCCTGATCTTCGTCACCCCCGATGGCCAGCGCACGATGAACACGTTCCTCGGCGCCTCGCAGTTCCTGCCGCCCGCCGCGCTGGATGAAGACGCGATCCGTTCGGCCGGGGTGCTCTACCTCGAAGGCTATCTGTGGGATCCGGCAGAACCGCGCGCGGCGATGCGCCGGGCGATTGCGGCGGCCCGCGAGGCTGGCCGCAAGGTGGCTTTCACCCTGTCCGATGCTTTCGTCATTGCGCGCCACGGCGATGATTTCCGGGCGATGATCGAGGCGGGCGAGATCGACATCCTGTTCGCCAACCATGTCGAACTGGCCGCCTTGACCGGGTTGGACGATTTTGACGCGGGCCTGGCCGCGCTGGCGCCCAAGGTGCCGATGCTGGTCGTGACCCGCAGCGAACACGGCGCCGTGGCGGTGACGGGCGGGCAGCGTTTTGCCGTTGCCGCGGAGCCGATCGAGCAGGTGGTTGACACCACCGGCGCGGGCGATTTGTTCGCCGCTGGCTTCCTGTTTGGCCATGCGCGCGGGTGGGCCGTGGGCGACTGTTTGACCATGGGCGCGATCTGCGCGGCGGAAATCATTTCGCACTACGGCGCCCGTCCTGAGGCCGATCTCAAAGCCCTGGTTGCGACGCGGTTTGGCTAATTAATTGTAATATATAATAATTTTACCGATTGCTTGCGGCCCCTTACTTCGATTAGGTTGGCGCCGCCTTAAAACCGAAGGGGGCATTTAAAATGCGCAAGACTGTTCTCGTTCTCGCTACCGTCGCCAGCTCGCTGGCTCTCGCTGCTTGCAGCAAGGGTGAAGAAGCGGCTCCCGCCGCCACCGAAGAAGCCGCTGCCACCGACGCCGCGACCGACGCTGCTACCGATGCTGCGACCGACGCTGCTGCCGCTGACGCCAGCGCTGCCGGTGCGACCGAAGCCGCCAAGTAATCTACTTGCGGTAGCGTAAGGAACGGCCCGCTCGCGGGCCATTCCGTGCGAGTTTACGGCGCTCGTTCCCTGTGGGGAGCGGGCGCCGTTTGCTTTTCGGAGCGGACATGATCCCCCTGCATGACAGCCTTTGTCCGGGCTGCCGATGCAGGAAGGAAGGGCAGGCCTAACCCTGGCGTTCGCGGGCGACTTCGCGGTAGCCGATATCGCGGCGGCAAAAGCCATCGGCGAAATCGATCGCATCGACCGCGGCATAGGCGCGGGCCTGGGCCTCGGTGGCGTTGTGGCCGCGCGCGGTGACGTTGAGCACGCGCCCACCCGTGGCGGTCAGCTGCCCGCCCGCAAGCGCGGTGCCGGCATGGAACACCTTGGCGCCGGTGGCCTCGGCCGCGTCCAGCCCGGTGATCGCGCCGCCCTTCTTGGGCGTGTCGGGATAGCCCTTGGCCGCCATCACCACGGTCAGCGCGGTATCGGGCGAAAGCCGCGGCGGGTCGATCGCGGCCAGGCGGTTTTCGGCCACGGCCAGCATCAATTCGCCAAGATCGGATTCCAGCCGCAGCATCAGCACCTGGCATTCGGGATCGCCGAAGCGGGCGTTGTATTCGATCAGCTGGACGCCGTTCTTGGTCAGCATCAGCCCGGCATAGAGCACGCCCGAATAGGGCATCCCTTCCTGCGCCATGGCGCGGACGGTCGGCGCGACGATCCGCTCGATCGCTTCGCCTTCGAGCAGCGGGGTCAGCACCGGGGCGGGGCTATAGGCGCCCATCCCGCCGGTGTTGGGGCCGGTATCGCCATCGCCGACGCGCTTGTGATCCTGGGCCGAGCCGAACGGCACAATGGTGTGGCCATCGGTAATGGCAAAGAAGCTCGCTTCCTCGCCTTCGAGAAATTCCTCGATCACGGCTTCGGCCCCGGCTTCGCCAAACCGGCCCGAGAAGATATCGCGCACCGCGCCTTCGGCTTCGGCGCGGGTCATCGCCACGGTCACGCCCTTGCCGGCGGCCAGGCCATCGGCCTTGATCACCACCGGGATCCCGAACTTGTCCAGCGCGGCGAGGCCCGCCGCTTCGCTGGCGACGCGTTCGAACCCGGCCGTCGGGATATTGTGGCGCGCGCACAGTTCCTTGGTGAAGGCCTTGCTGCCTTCGAGCTGGGCGGCGGCCTTGCTGGGGCCGAACACCGGCACGCCTGCGCCGCGCAGGGCATCGCTCAGCCCGTCGACCAGCGGTGCTTCGGGCCCGATCACCACTAGCCCGATGCCCTGCGCCTCGCAGAACGCCAGCACCGCGGCATGATCGGTCAGCTCAAGCGCCACGAGCTGTGCATGATCGGCAATCCCCGGGTTTCCGGGGCTTGCAAACAGCTTGTCGCACAGGCGGGATTGCGCCAGCTTCCATGCCAGCGCATGTTCGCGCCCGCCCGATCCCAGCAGCAGGATATTCATGTCTCGCGTTCCGCCTTTTACCGATGACGATGCATTCACCGAGGGGCTGGTAGCGAAGGACACGGCGGGCGACAACGCCGCAGCGCTGTCTGTCAGCGAGATTTCCGCCCTGCTCAAGCGCACGGTCGAGGATCGGTTCGGTTTCGTGCGGGTGCGCGGCGAGATTTCCGGGCTCAAGCGCGCGGCCTCGGGCCATGTCTATCTCACCCTCAAGGATGAGAACGCGCGGCTCGACGGGGTGATGTGGCGCGGCACGGCGCAGCGGCTGGGGTTCCAGCCCGAAGATGGGCTCGAAGTCGTCGCCACGGGCAAGCTCACCACCTATCCCGGGCGCTCGAACTACCAGATCGTGATCGAACGGATGGAAGTGGCGGGCGAAGGCGCGCTGCTGGCCCTGCTCGCGCGCAACAAGGCCCGGTTCGAGGCCGAGGGTCTGTTCGCGCCCGAAAAGAAGCGCCGCCTGCCTTTCCTGCCGCGGGTGATCGGGGTGGTCACCTCGCCGACCGGCGCTGTGATCCGCGATATCCTCCACCGCCTGGCCGACCGTTTCCCCAGCCATGTCGTGGTCTGGCCGGTGCTGGTCCAGGGCCAGGGCGCGGCCGAGCAGGTGGCGGCAGCGGTGCGCGGCTTTTCCGCGCTTGCCCCGGGCGGGGCGGTGGCGCGGCCCGATCTGGTGATCGTTGCGCGCGGCGGCGGCTCGATCGAAGACCTGTGGGCCTTCAACGAGGAAGCAGTGGTCCGCGCGATCGCGGAATCGACGATCCCGGTGATTTCCGCCGTCGGCCACGAAACAGACACCACGCTGGCTGATTTTGCGGCCGATCTGCGCGCCCCAACCCCGACGGCGGCGGCCGAGATCGCGGTTCCGGTGCGTGAAGACCTGCTGGCCAATCTTGCCGAACTGGCCCTGCGCCAGCGCCGCGCCGTGGTGCGCCCGCTGCAACTGGGGCGCGAGCGGCTGGCCGCGCGGGCCGAGCGGCTGCCCGCTCCGCAGGCGCTGCTCAGCCCCCATGCCCAGGCGCTCGACGAACAGGCCGAACGGCTGCGGCGCGGCCTGGGCGAGCGCACGCACCTTGCCCGCGGGCAGTTGCAGCAGGTCGCCGGGCGGCTGTCGTTGCCGCTGCTGGCAGCGCGGCTCCATCGGGCGCGCGACCGGCTCGATGCGCTGGCGCGGCTGGCCCAGTCGCTCGATCCCGATCGCGTGCTCCAGCGCGGCTATGTTCGGGTGACCGGAGCAGACGGGCGCACGCTGGTGACCCGCGCGGCGGCCGCCGCAGAGCCGGCGCTGACGCTTCATTTCCGCGATGGCGAACTGGGCGTGGTGCCGGCGGACGGCACCGCTGCGCCCAGCCGTGCCGCGCCCAAGGCGAAACCGGCGCCCCGCCCCGCCCCGCCCGAGCAGGGCAAATTGCTCTGAGGCTTCGCATCGGCTAGAACGGGCCCATGTTGATGTCTCCTGCCGATCGCCCTGCCACCCTCCGTTACGAGCCCAACGGCTTTCGCGTGGTCAGCCCGGGCAACCATGTCGTTTGCGCGGTAACCGCCGCCGCGATCCCGCTCGAGGAACTGCGCTACTGGAGCGTTGAGCGCCAGGAAGCCTATGCCAGCCCCGAGATCGCCACCCGCCGCTTGCTCGGCCAGGGTTAGCCGCAGCCATGGGTCGCACCGTGCTGCTTGCCCTTGGCGCGCTGGGGCTTGGCCTGGGAGCTGCCGCAGCGCCGAGCCTGATCGCCTCGGCCGCGCCGGCAACCGATTTTGCCCTCGTCGGCCAGTTGACCCAGGGCGGCTGGGCGCGCGGGATCGCTCCGCGCGGGGCCAGCCTCAGCCTCGATGGCGCGGCGGTGCCGGTGGCGGCCGATGGCCGTTTCCTGATCGCGTTTGACCGCGATGCCTCGCGCAGCGCGGTGCTCGCCGCGCGGCTGGCTGACGGTTCGGTGCAAAGCCGCACGCTCGCCATCGCCCCGCGCGCCTGGCAGATCGAACATATCCCGCTCGGCCCCAAGCCGGGGACGCCGCCCAGCCCCGAATTCCAGATCCGCCGCGAAGCCGAACTCGCCCGGATCAAGGCTGCGCGCAGTGTCGATCATGCTTCCGCCGGCTGGCAGCAGGCATTCATCTGGCCGGCGCGGGGGCGGCTGTCGGGCCGGTTCGGTTCGCAGCGGATCTACAACGGCACGCCGGGCAGCTACCATTCGGGCATGGATATCGCCACGGGGACCAGCGGCACGCCGTTCGTCGCCCCGGCCGACGGGGTGGTGATCCTGGCGGCGGACAGTCCCTTCACGCTCGAGGGGCGGTTGCTGATGATCGACCACGGGATGGGACTCAACAGCGCCTTCCTGCATTGCTCGAAACTGGCGGTAAAGGTGGGCGACGTGGTCCGCCAGGGGCAGTATCTGGGCAATATCGGCATGACCGGCCGGGCCACGGGGCCGCACCTGCACTGGTCGATCAAATGGCGCGACGCACGGCTTGATCCGCTGCTGTTTACCGGGCCGATGCCCTGATCCCGGCGAAGGTCGCTCTCCCTTCAAGGCTGTAAATTGCGCAAGAATCCTGCGCGACGTAAAAATATTGCGCATGCGCCGCTTTCCTGTGGCTTGGTTGCCACAGGCAGCGGGGTGAATGTTGCAGTTGCGTGAAAATCCTTTGCCCGCTCCCTAGAGTTTCGTCATTCCAGCTCCATCTATCCGCAATTCTGGCCGTAGCTTTGGCTAGCTGGATGCGCGGGTGATCAGGAATCCGGGTGCGTTCGTCCACCGGATATACAGAGGGACTAACCTGTGAAAATCACCAAGAAATCGCTCCTTTCGAGCACGACCTACCTGGTCGCCGGCGGCGCCGCTGCGCTGCTTTCGTCGGCTGCTGCCTATGCGCAGGACGCCGCTGAAGACACTTCGGCCAAGGACCAGACCATCGTCGTTACCGGGTCGCTGATCCGCAACCCGAACCTGACCGCTTCGGCCCCGATTGCCACCATCGGCAGCCAGGAACTCGAACTGCGTCAGTCGAACGTCGCTGAAGAAGTGCTGCGCACCCTGCCCGGCGCCGTTCCCTCGGTCGGTTCGAACGTGAACAACGGCAACGGTGGTTCGTCCTACGTCGACCTTCGCGGCCTGGGTTCCAACCGCAACATCGTCCTGCTCGACGGTGACCGCATCGTCCCGGCCGACCTTAGCGGCCGCGTTGACCTTAACAACATCCCGCTCGCCCTGATCCAGCGCACCGACGTGCTGACCGGCGGCGCGAGCTCGACC
>JAYSCF010000011.1:0-18186 GCA_041915005.1 Novosphingobium sp. | reverse complement strand
GGCGATCTACCAGATCGGCACCTTCTACCAGTCGACCGACGAAACCCTGCGCAAGCTGGGCTATGCGCCCAATCGCGTGCCGGGCCAGCGGGGCGTGCCGCGCTGGGACTACGCGTGAACCAGGCGCCGCAGGGCGTGGCGGGGCGGGTCTGCGTCGTCACGGGGGCGGCGCGGGGGCTGGGGCGGGCGATCGCGGCGGCCTTGGCCGCCGGCGGCGCCCGCCTGGCGCTGTGCGACGTGCTGGACGAGGCCCTGGCCGAAACCGCCGAGGCTTTGCGCGCGGGCGGGGCCGAGGTGTTCGCCGCGCGGTGTGATGTCAGCGACAGCGCGGCGGTCGATGCCTTCTTCGCCGCGGCCTAGCGCGCGCTCGGGCCGGTCGAAGTGCTGGTCAACAATGCCGCGCTGGTGCCCGGCGGACCCGAGGACGAGGCCCGCCGCAACCGGCACTATGCCTGGCTGACCACCCCGGTCGAACGCGGCTCGCTTGGCTTCACCAGCGCGATGGACGATGCCGAGTGGCTGAAATACTGGGGCGTCAACGTCCACGGGGTGTTCTTCTGCACCCGTGCAGCCCTGCGCCAGATGGAACCGCGCCGGTTCGGGCGGATCGTCAACATCGCCTCGATCGCCGGCCTGTCGAGCTTCAGCGCGCACAGCCCGCACTATTCCGCCACCAAGGGTGCGGTGGTGGCCTTTACCCGCTCGGTCGGGGCGGAGGTTGCCGGGGCCAACATCTTCGTCAACGCGATCGCGCCGGGCGGAGTGGCCACGCCGATGTTCGACGATTACCTGGCCCGGCTCGATCCCGAGGCCCGCAATCGCCTGTTCCAGATCATCCCCGCCGGACGGCTCGGCGCGATGGAGGAATATGCCGGGCTTGCGGTCTATCTTGCCGGCGATACACATTATCTGGCGGGGCAGGTGATCAGCCCCAACGGAGGGATGTTCTGAATGGCTGATGCTGCCAGCGCCCCGGCTGTGCCGGTGGCATCCGCCGAAGCGCAATCCGCCGGGCTGCGCACCCCCGTTGGCCTGATGGCGCTGTTCCTGGGCCTGCACGTGATCAACCATGTCGATCGCAATCTGGTGGCCAGCTTTGCGCCGCAGATCATGGCCGATCTTGGACTGGGGCGCGCCCAGTTCGCGTTGATCGCGGGCCTGGCCTTCAGCCTGGTCTATGCGGCAACGGCGCTGGCCTCGGGGCTGCTGGCAGACCGGATCGGCCGGGTCCGCGTGCTGACCAGCGGGGTTGGCACTTGGAGCCTGTTTACCGCCGCCTGCGGCCTTGCCAGCGGTTTCTGGAGCCTGCTGGCGATGCGCCCCTTCGTGGCGGCGGGCGAGGCCACGCTGGTTCCCACGGCCACCAACATCATCCTGGCGCGCACCCCGCAGCGCGCCCGGGCCACGGCCACCGGCATCTTTTTCATGGGCATCCCGCTGGGCGTGGGGGGCAGCTATCTGGTGGCTGCGTTGCTCGGGCCGGCGCTCGGCTGGCGCAATTGCTTTTTCCTGATGGGCGCGATCGGCGTGGTGGCGACCCTGGCGGTTTCGCGGGTGCGCGATAGCGCGCCGCGTTCGTTTGCCGCCGGCGCGCCCAGCCCGCGCGCGCTGGCCCAGCTGGGCACCTGGTGGGCAATGGTGCGCGCCAATCCGCGGCTGCGCCATGCCAGCATCGCGATCGTGCTGTTCCATGCCCATATGGCAACCGCGGCCTTTACCCAGCTGTGGCTGGTAGCGGACAAGGGCATGGCCCAGTCCCGCGCGGCCAGCCTCTATGGCATGATCTTCATCGTGTTCGGCACGATCGGCGCGGTCGGGGTGGGGCTGATGACCGATTGGCTGCACCGCCGGCGCGGGACCGACCGGGCACGCTCGCTCGCCGCCCTGATGCTGGTGCTTGCGCCGCTGATCCTGGCCTATCGCCTGGCACCGGGCGGCTCGCTGCCGATGCTGGCGGGGATGGCGGCATCGGCCGTGTTCTTTACCGCCGCCTATGGCCCGTGCTTTGCGATCATCGAACAGGAACTGCCCCCCGAGCTCAAGGCCACGGCCACCGGGATCAACATGCTGGCGATCAACGTGGTGCTGATCGGCGGGCTGTCGGTGGCGATCGGCCTGGCGAGCGAAGCGCTGGCTCAGCGCGGCATCGCGCAAAGCTGGACCTGGCCGCTGCTGGGCGCCGATGGGCTGGCGCTGTGCGGGATCGTGGCGCTGCTGGCCTGCGCCCGGCATCCGCGCGGCTGAACCGGGCTTTTTCGCCGAACAAAAAATAAGCGCACGGCAAAGGACTGCCTGTTTTTTGTGCAGCGCCTTGCCGCCGATGCGCGTTGATCCCTTGTTTTTGGGGCTCTGGCCGATCTGGCACGATCATTGCGGATGCGATGACGGCTGCATTGGCCAAAGCAAATAATGAGGGATTCATGAACAAGAGCCTTGCACTCGCACTCGCACTTTCGGCGACGGCGCTTTCGACCACGGCCTACGCCGACGAAGCCCCGGCCAGCGACTTCACCATCACCGGCAACGTGGCAGTGACCAGCGAATACCGCCTGCGCGGCATTTCGCAGACCGACAGCGAACCGGCGGTCCAGGGCGGCCTGACCGTGGCCCATTCGTCGGGCGTCTATGTCGGCACCTGGGCCTCGAACCTGGGCGGCTATGGCACCTTTGGCGGTTCGAACATGGAACTCGATCTGATCGGCGGCGTCACGAAGGCCGTTGGCGGGGCCACGCTGGATGGCGGCGTGGTCTACTACGTCTATCCCGGCACCACCGGCCATGACTATGTCGAACTCTACGGTTCGGTTGCCGGCAAGGTCGGCCCGGTCAATGCCAAGCTCGGCACCTATTGGGCGCCCAAGCAGAGCAACATCGGCGGGCACAACGTGTGGGTCTACAGCGATCTTGGCTTGCCGATCGACGGCACCCCGATCACGCTCAAGGGCCATCTGGGCTATTCGAGCGGGACCAGCGGCTATACCCACGGCAAGGACGTGGTCGACTATGGCATTGGCGCCGATTTCGCGCTGAGCAAGCTGACCCTCAACGTCTCTTACGTCGGCACCGATATCGGCACCGCGTTTGGCAACGCCAACTTCGGTGGCGGCGCGAAGTCGGGCCACCTCATCACCAAAGGTGCGCTGGTCGGCACCATCTCGGCCGCATTCTGAGCTGCTGAAATCGGCCCCCGCCCCGCGCGGGCGGGGGCCATCAGCGAAGCGGCCCCGTTGCCCGCGCGGCAATTGGCTTTATACGCGCGATATCGCCAATTCGGGATGATCGCTGGTGCCGCTGTTTCGCAAAATCTGGCTTGCCGCCGTGCTGGCTGTGCAAGCCCTGGTCCTCGCCCCGGCACAGGCCGCGCCGAGCCCCCCCTTGGTGCTGGCTGCATCCAGCCTTCAGGAAGCCCTCAACCAGGCCGCCGATGCCTGGGCCGCGCAAGGCCATGCCCGGCCGGTGCTGTCGTTTGCCGCATCCTCGGCGCTCGCCCGCCAGATCGAGGCCGGCGCCCCGGCAGACCTGTTCGTTTCCGCGGATGAGGAATGGATGAGCTATGTTGCCGGCAAGGGGCTGACCCGCCCCGGCACCCGCGCGCCGCTGGCCGGCAACCGGCTGGTGCTGGTGGCTCCGGCTGGCAGCCAGACCCGCCTGACGATTGCGCCGGGCTTTGCCCTGGGCCGCGCGCTGGGCGGCGGGCGGCTGGCCATGGCCGATCCCGATGCGGTCCCGGCGGGCAAGTATGGCAAGGCCGCGCTGACCGCGCTCGGGGTCTGGCCGCAGGTTTCCGGATCGATCGCCCGGGCCGAGAACGTGCGCGCCGCGCTGGCGCTGGTTGAACGCGGGGAGGCGCCGCTGGGCATCGTCTATGCCACCGATGCGGCGGCATCGCGCGGGGTGCGGGTGGTGGGCCTGTTTCCCGCCGCCAGCCATGCGCCGATTGTCTATCCGGTGGCCGTGCTGCGCACCGCGGCCAGCCCCGATACCGCGGGCTTTCGCCGCTTCTTGCTGTCGTCTGCCGGACAGGCGATCTTTGCCCGGCACGGGTTCGTGACCCGCGGCACCAGGCCGCACCCGTGATCCTGACCGCCGATGAACTGGCCGTGGTGGGCCTCTCGCTCAAGGTCAGTGCGGCAGCGATTGCGCTGACCTTGCCGGTCGCCTTTGCCCTGGCCTGGGTGCTGGCGCGCATGGTGTTTCCCGGGCGCGTGCTGCTTGATGCGCTGGTTCACCTGCCGTTGGTCCTGCCCCCGGTGGTGACCGGCTGGCTGCTGCTGCTGGCCTTTGGCGCCAATGGCCCGGCGGGGCGCTGGCTGGGCGAGTGGCTGGGGCTGCATTTGATGTTTCGCTGGACCGGGGCGGCGCTGGCCTCGGCGGTGATGGCGCTGCCGCTGATGGTCCGGGCGATGCGCCTGTCGATCGAGGCGGTCGACCGGCGGCTGGAACAGGCGGCGATGACGCTGGGGGCCTCGAGGCTGCGCACCTTTGCCGCGATCACCCTGCCGCTGGCCATGCCCGGGGTGCTGGCCGGGATGGTGCTGGGCTTTGCCCGTTCGCTGGGGGAATTCGGCGCGACGATCACCTTCGTCTCGAACATCCCGGGCGAAACCCGCACTCTGCCGCTGGCGATCTATGGCGCGCGAGGCGCAGGTCACCCGGCTCGCGGTGATCGCGGTGGCGCTGTCGCTGGGGGCGCTGCTGGCGTCGGAATGGCTGGTTCGCGGTGGGCAGGGGCGCGGCCATGTCCTTTGAGATCGCGATAGAGCGCCAGCTGGGCGCGGCCAGGATCCAGCTCGATCTGGCATCGAGCGGCGGGCTGACGGCGCTGTTCGGGCCATCGGGCGCGGGCAAGACCAGCGTGCTCAACATGGTGGCGGGGCTGCTGCGCCCCGATCGCGGGCGGATCATGGTGGGGGGCGAAGTGCTGTTCGACAGCGCCGCCGGGATCGACCTGCCCGTCCAGCAGCGCCGTGCGGGCTATGTCTTTCAGGACGAGCGCCTGTTTCCCCATCTGCGCGTGCGTGACAACCTGCTGTTCGGCTGGAAGCTGGCCCGGCCAGACGCGCGCTGGCTCGGGCTGGATCAGGTGGGGGCGCTGCTCGGGATCGATCACTTGCTAGATCGCTGGCCGCGCACCCTTTCGGGCGGCGAGGCCCAGCGCGTGGCGATCGGCCGGGCCTTGCTCAGCGCGCCGCGTTTCCTGCTGATGGACGAACCCCTGTCCTCGCTCGATGCGCCGCGGCGCGAGGAGATCATGGCGCTGATCGAGCGGCTGCGCGACGAACTCGGGCTGCCGATCCTCTACGTCAGCCACGACCGCGCCGAGGTTGATCGGCTGGCGGGCCGGGTTGCGGTGCTGGGCGCATCCTAGGCATACGCGCGGTGATGACGCTGCGCGCAAACGGTGGCATGCCGGTGCAGCATTCAAGCGAATCAAAGCCCGCAAAGGGCTGCAAGAGAGGGACAAAATCATGAGCCAGGTCGGCACCACCGAAGTTATCGACGGCATCGGCATCCTTACCATCGACTATCCGCCGGTGAACGCGCTGTCGATCCACACCCGCCGCGCGCTCTATGAAGGCTTCAGCCAGTTTGCCGCCGACGATGCGGTGAAGGCGATCGTGCTGATCTGCGCCGGGCGCACTTTCGTGGCCGGGGCCGATATCTCCGAACTGGGCAAGCCCGCGCAGGAACCGGGGCTGCAGGAAGTGTTCGACATCATCGAACGCGGAACCAAGCCGGTGGTTGCCGCGATCCACGGCACGGCGCTGGGCGGGGGCTACGAACTGGCGCTGACCTGTCATTGCCGCATCGCGGTGCCTTCGGCCAAGGTCGGGTTGCCCGAAGTTGCGCTGGGGCTGCTGCCGGGCGCGGGCGGCACCCAGCGCCTGCCGCGCGTGGTGGGCATTCCCGCCGCGCTTGAACTGATCGGCGGCGGCGCCCCGGTCGGCGCGAAGAAGGCGCTTGAAATGGGCATGATCGATGCCCTGGCCGAAGAAGGCCGCCTGCGCGAGGATGCGATCGCCTTTGCCCGCAAGCTGCTGGCCGAAGGCAAGCCGCTGCCGCGCGTGCGCGACCGCCAGGAAAAGGTCGAACCCTATCGCGGCAAGAGCGAAGTCTACGCCGAATACCTCAAGAAGAATGCCCGCGCGTTTCGCGGCTTCAAGGCGCCGTTCAATATCGTGAAGGCCATCGAGGCTGCGGCCGAGCTGCCGTTTGACGAGGGCATCCGGCGCGAACACGAACTGTTCCTCGAACTGCTGACCAGCACCGAAAGCGCGGCCCAGCGCTATTACTTCTTCGCCGAACGCGAAGGCGCCAAGGTGCCCGATCTGGCCAAGGATGTTGCCCCGCTGGCCGTGCAGACGGTGGGCGTGATCGGTGCCGGCACGATGGGCGGCGGGATCACGATGAACTTCCTCAACGCCGGGATCCCGGTGACGCTGGTCGAAATGAACGAGGCCGCGCTGACCCGCGGGGTCGGCGTGATCCGCAAGAATTACGAAAACACCGCCGCCAAGGGCCGGATGACCGCCGAGCAGGTCGAACAGCGCATGGCGCTGATCACGCCCGCGCTGGGGCTTGAGGCGCTGGCCAGCGTCGATCTGGTGATCGAGGCCGTGTTCGAGGAAATGGGGATCAAGAAGGACGTGTTCGGCAAGCTGGATGCGATCGCCAAGCCCGGCGCGATCCTGGCCTCGAACACCTCGTATCTCGATATCGACGAGATCGCTGGCGTCACCTCGCGCCCGGAAAGCGTGGTCGGGCTGCACTTCTTCTCGCCGGCCAATGTCATGCGGCTGCTGGAAATCGTGCGCGGCGCCAAGACGTCTGACGCGGTGCTGGCCACGGCGCTCAAGATGGCGCGCACGATCGCCAAGGTTCCGGTGGTCAGCCGGGTTGGCCCCGGCTTCATCGCCAACCGCGTGATGGGGCCGCGCAGCCGCCAGGCGATGGCGCTGGTGCTGGAAGGCCCGACCCCGCAGGACATCGACAAGGCGGTGTTCGACTATGGCTTTGCCATGGGGCCGTTTGCGATGGGCGATCTGGTTGGCCTGGACGTGATCGGGCGCGGATCGAACGAGCGCACGCTCAACGGCGATCTCGTCAAGCTGGGCCGGCTGGGGCAAAAGCAGGGCGGGGGCTTCTACGATTATGACGAGAAGCGCACCGCATCGCCCAGCCCGGTGGCGGCGCAAGTGATCGCCGATCTTGCCGCGGCCAAGGGCGTGGCCAACACCGGCCCGCAAAGCGCCGAGGCGATCATTGCCCGGCTGCTCTATCCGGTGGTCAACGAAGGCGCCAAGGTGCTGGAGGAAGGCGTGGCGATCCGCGCCAGCGACATCGATGTGGCCTGCATTCTGGGCTACAACTGGCCGGTCTATACCGGCGGGCCGATGTTCTGGGCCGATACCGTGGGCCTGCCCAAGGTGGTCGAAGGGCTGCGCGCGATCGGGATCGAGCCGGCCAAGTTGCTGGTCGACAAGGCGGCCGCGGGCGGCAGCTTTACCCGCGGCTAGAAGTATTGATCGGGGGGCGTGAAAGAATTGTGCAGGACTTGATCCTGCGCAATGCAGCGCTTTGTCTGGTGGTGTGAATGGTCGTCAATCGGGTCGCACCGATTGACCGAACAGAGAAGGTAACGATGAGCCACACCCCCCACGATCTTCATGCCGAATTTCCCGATGCTGCTGGTGTGCTGCACGAACTCAAGCTGTCGGATGCGCATTTCCGCAAGCTGTCGGACCAGTATCACGATCTCAATCGCGAAATTCACCGGATCGAAAGCGAAGTCGAAGCCGCCTCGGACTTCCGCCTTGAAGACCTCAAGAAGCAGCGCCTTGGCCTGCTGGACGAGATTTCGGGGATGATCGCCAAGGTGCAAGCCCCGGCCTGAGCGGCTTTCAGCGGGATCAAACCCAAAAGAATGGGCCGGTCGGAGCAATCCGGCCGGCCCTGAAAGTTTGGGAGAGGATGCCTGAAAGGCCCCGCGCAAATGGGGTTCGGTTGCGCGATTCGCAAGTGCGAAACCCGCCATGGGTGTTGAGCATTTTGCAACTATGCCGGAGCCATGACGTCAATAGGCAGCGCAGGAGTCCCATTTGCCCCCGTTTCCCCTGCGCTGCCTAACGACGTGTGAGGCAAAAAGGGGAAAACCCGCCTGCACGCAGCACCGATGCTGGCAGTTAAATCGATTGACTGAAATCCGGGGCACTACGCATAAGTACGTTTCCGAGGGGCAGGCGGGGTAGGCCAGTGAAGCGTGCGATGTGGTTGGGATGGGCGGCCTTGCTTGCGTGGGGCGCTGCACCGTTAGCCGGGCAAACCATGGCCGATCCCGCCCCCGTGGCCGATCCCGCGCTGGCCGGGCACTATTACCTGTCCGGCGTGCACGAGGTTGGCTCGGAATTGCTGCTGCGCGCCGATGGCACATTTGCCTGGTACATGAGCTACGGCGCGGTCGATCAGCAGGCCGATGGCGTCTGGTCGCGTCAGGGCAAGGCGGTGGTGCTGCGGGCCAGGCTGCCGGATCGTTCGCAGCCGCTCTATGCGCTGCTCGGCACCGAAGGCTGGAGCGAGCGGGCCGAGCGCGCCTTGCGCGAGCAGCGTTTCGAAGCCGACGTTGCCGCCGTGCAGGATCGCTGCCCGATCCTTGGCGCGGTGGTTACCGCGCCGGTGATGGCGCCGCCCTTGCCGGGGGAAGAGCCGGATAGCCTCGCCGCCTTGCAGGACAAGGCCGCCACGGCGCTGGCGGCGCTAACCGCCGCGCGCGCCGCCGCCGAACAGGCCGCCGCCGCAGCCATGGCCACGCCTGCGCCCGCGCCCGGCACGGTCGCGGCCGCGCAGCAGGCGCTGGGTGATTGGGAGCTGGCCCGGCAAACGGCGCGCAATGCCGCGCGCGCGGCAGACCTGCCCGATCCGGACATGGCCGAGCCGGTCCTGCCCCCGGCCTGCACGATGCCCAAGGAGCCAGGCTTGGCCGAGGCGCAGGATGCGAAGACCTGGATCGGCGGGCTGGCGGTGCGGGTGGTGGATGCGGATCAGCAGATGGGCGCGCGCCACGTGGCGGTTCGGCTGCACTTTGCCGATGGGCACGAGGAACAACTGGAAACGGCCGACCACGGGCTGGCGATCCGCCCCGGGCCTGCATCGGGGCCGGTGGTGTCGGTCCACCTCTCCGCACCCTTTGCCCCGGGCCGGGATCAGACCGTGGCGGTGCCGCCGGTCAGCGCCGGGGTGATCGCCATCGGCATCGATGCCAAGCAGCTGACCCCGCCGCCGTTCGAACGGCTGGATCTGGTCATCGATGGCACGGGCTTGCTGCCCGAAGCCTTTGGCCAGGGGCGCTATGAACGGGGCAATTGACGGGGCTGGGGCGGCCTGACCGATCAGGCCGCCGCGCCGATGCGCCGCAGGTGATAGTCGGTGCTGCCCAGCATCGCCTCGATCGCGAGGATGCGCTTGTGGTAATGGCCGACGTTGAGTTCGTCGGTCATCCCGATCCCGCCGTGAACCTGCACCGCGCTTTCGCCAAGGCTACGCCCGAGCCGGCCGACCTGGGCCTTGAGCAGGGCGATCTCGCGCCAGCCGCCCTTGCCGGATTCGACCAGGGCGGCGGTGTGGAGCAGCAGGGCATTGGCCTTGGCCCAGGCGATCTTCATGTCGGCCAGGCGGTGGGCGATGGCCTGGAAGCTGGCGATCGGCACGCCGAACTGCTTGCGGGTAGCGCCATAGGTGCTGCTGGCTTCAAGCAGCGCGCCCATCGCGCCCACGGCTTCGGCGCACAGCGCCAGCGTGGCGTGATCGATCACGCGGGCCAGCGCGGCCTCGCCATCATCGACCAGCACGGCAGACGGATCGATCGCCACCCCGGCAAAGCGCACGTTCGCCGCGCGCCGGCCATCGACCGTGGTATAGCCGGCGATGGTGACCCCGGCCGCGGCCGGATCGACGCGGACCAGCGCCAGCCGCTCGCCATGGCGGGCCGATACGATCAGCGTCTGCGCGTCGGCGCCATCGAGCACCAGCTGCTTGGCCCCATCAAGCTGCAGCCCGCCCGGTCCTTCGCGCAAGGTGGTGCCGAGCTGGGCGAGCGGGCCGATGCCGTGGCGTTCCTCATGGGCAAGGGCGACAATGGCATCGCCGGCGATGACCGCGCCGAGCAGCGCGCCCGCGCGTTCGCCGCCCAGCGCCAGCGCCTTGCCGCCAAGCAGGATCGCGCCGACATAGGGTTCGACCACCAGATGCCGGCCCAGCAGTTCGCCGATCGCAACCAGATCGCTGGCCGTGCCGCCAAGGCCGCCCGCTGCCTCGTCAATGGGGAGGGCGAGCAGGCCCATTTCGGCCAATTGGCGCCACACGGCGGCATCGTCGCCGCGCTCGGCGCGCAGCCGGGCCTGGCGCTGATCGAAGCTGCAGGTCTGGGTCAGCAGCCGGGCCAGGCTGGCGCGCAGCATGTCCTGTTCGGAGGTGAAGGTGAAATCCATGGCTTGGTGTCCCGGTCAGGCAGTGGGCAGCGTGCGGGCGATCAGGTCGCGCTGGACCTCGTTGGTCCCGGCATAGATCGTGGTAGCGCGCGAATTGAGGTAATAGGGCATGGCCAGCAGTTCGAGATCGCTCCCCAGCGGTTCGGCCGCCGAGCCGACCTCAAGGGCTTCGTGCTGCAGCGGCAGGGCTCCAAGCCCGGCAACCCGGGTCATCATCACCGAAATGCGCTGGGTCAGTTCGCTGTTCATCACCTTGGTCAGCGAAGGCATCGCCGGATCGGCGGCCGATGGGTGGCCGCTGATGACCAGCTTTTCAAAAGCCGCGCAGGCCGCGATTTCGGCTTCGAGTTCGCCGAGGTCGCGCTGGAACACCGGATCGTCGATCAGCGTGCCGCCGTGGGGCGAGGGGGCCGTGCTGGCGGCGGCGCGGATCGTCTCGAGCCGGCGGTACATCGCCGGGCTGCTGGCCGATCCGCCGCGCTCGTGCTTGAGCAGAGCCTTGGCCACGCTCCACCCGTCATTCTCGGCGCCGACGCGGGCCGATTGGGGCACGCGGACATTGTCGAAGAACACCTCGCACTGCTCGGGAATCCCGTCGAGGCCGATGATCGGGCGGATTTCCATGCCGGGATAGTCGGTCCGCTCAAGCAGCAGGAAGGTGATCCCCTGCTGCTTCTTGCCGGCGCTGTCGGTGCGCACCAGCATGAACATGCGGTTGGCCTTGTGGGCCAGCGTGGTCCAGATCTTCTGGCCGTTGATGATATAGTCATCCCCATCGGCCACCGCGCTGCATTTCAGCGCGGCCAGATCCGATCCCGCGCCGGGTTCGGAATAGCCCTGGGTCCAGTAATCCTCGCCGCTGAGGATGCCGGGCAGGTAACGGGCCTTCTGCTCCTCGCTGCCCGCCTCGATCAGCAGCGGGCCAACCATCTGCAGCCCATTGGGGAGCAGCGGGGGCAGGTCGCGCTTCCAGTATTCCTCGGCGAAGATATAGCGCTGTTCCACCGACCAGCCGGTGCCGCCATAGCGCTCGGGCCAGCCGGGCGCCGCCCAGCCGCGCGCGTTGAGGATGCCCTGCCATTTGATCGCGGCTTCGAACGGGGCAAAGGCGCTGGTGGTCTTGCGGCCGGCCTCGCGGATTTCAGGCGTGGGCGCAGTGTCGAGAAATTCGGCGACTTCGCGCCGGAAAGCCTCAAGCTCGGGGCTGAATTCAATATCCATTGCCGGGTCTGCCTTACTGTTTCTTGCCGGTGAAGGCGGCGATGCGTTCGTGCATGTCGGGGCCGTGGCCTTCGCATTCCATGACTTCCCATTGCAGCCCGGCATCGAGATGCATCGCATCGGTGCTGTCGAGCAGGCGCTTGTTGGCACGGTGGCTGAAGGCCGAATTGGCGGTGATGCGCGCGGTGAAGGCGGCGATTTCGGTATCGAAGCCGGCGGCGGGGACCATGAATTCTGCCAGCCCGATCCGCACCGCCTCGGCCGCGTCGATCATGTCGGCGGTGAACATCAGCCGCTTGGCGGTGGCGATGCCGACCCGGCGCGGCAGCCGCTGGCTCATCCCCCAGATCGGGGTCAGCGCCCACTTGGCATGGGTATCGCCGAACCGGGCATTGTCCGCCGCGACGATGAAATCGCAGGCCAGCGCCACTTCGAGCGCGCCGGTATAGCAGTGCCCGTGGACCGCCGCGATCACGGGCTGGGGCAGCTTTTCGAGCAGGCGCAGCGTTTCGCTGTGCCACCCGCGCGAGGGCACTTCCTCGCCCGTGGCGATGTCCGCCAGATCGTGCCCGGCGGAAAAGCATTTGCCCGCCCCGCGTAGCACCACGCAGGCAATCGCGGGGTCACCCCGCAGATCGGCCACATGCTGGCGCAGGTCGCGAAACATCGCGACGGTCAGCGCGTTGAGCTTGTCCGGGCGGTTGAGGGTCAGGGTTGCCACCCCGCCTGCATCGGATCGTTCGACCTGCCGTGCCATCTCGCCTGCTCCTGTCCCGGGCGCGGCGATTCCCGCGCTGTTTAATCGCTTGGTTAAACTGCGCGGAAGGGCTTGGCCAGCCCCGATTTGGGATCAGTGCGCCGGGGCGCCGATCCCGCCTCTGAGCTGGGGGCGGGGGGCCAGCCACGGCAGGAACGCGGCCAGGAACAGAACGGCGGCAGCCGCGAAAAACACGTGGCTTGAACCCAGGGTTGCCGCCTGGGCATCGACCAGCCGTTCGATCACCCCGCGCGCCTGGGCTTCGCCCATGCCGGCGTGCTCCATCCGCGCCATGGCCCCGGCCGGATCGTTGAGCTGGCCGACCAGAATGGCGCGGTTTTCGCGGGTGGCATCGTCCCAGGTGGCCGTGGCCAGCGCCGTGCCGACCGCGCCGCTGACCGTGCGCATGAAGCTCAGCAGCCCGGCGGCCGAAGCGGTGTCTTCGGGCGGGACGGATGACAGCGCAAAGGTCATCAGGCCGATGAAGAAGAACGGCATGCCCAGGCCTTGCAGCAGCTGGGGCAGGCTGAAGGCCCAGAAATCGCCATCGGTGGTCCACTGGGTGCGCATCAGGGACATGACGACCAGCCACAGCGTGCCGCAGGTGATGCACAGCCGCAGGTCGACCACTTCCATCAACCTGGCCGCAAGCGGGGCGATCAGGATCGCGAAGACCCCGATGAAGGCCATGGTGTGCCCGGCTTCGCTGGCGGTATAGCCCATCACCGATTGCAGCCACAGCGGGATCAGCACGATCATCGAGAACATCCCGCCAAAGCCCAGCGCAACCCCGATCGTGCCGACCCACAAAGTGCGGTGGCGCAGCACCTTGAGATCGACCACCGGATGCGGGTCGGTCAGCTCCCAGATCAGGAACGCCACGAAGCCGATCGCCGCGGTCAGCGCCAGGGCGGTGATCATCGGCGAATTGAACCAGTCATGCTCGCGCCCGAGATCGAGCATCAGCTGGAACGCGCCCACGAACACCACCAGCAGCGCCAGGCCGACCCCGTCGATCCGTTCGCGCACGGTTTCGGTTTCATACCGCGCGATCAGCTGGGTCACGATGAACAGGCACAGCGCGATCACCGGGATGTTGATGTAGAAGATCCACGGCCACGACCAGTTGTCCGAGATATAGCCCCCGATCAGCGGGCCGATGATCGGCGCGGCAATCGTGGTCACGCCCCACAGCGCATTGGCCTGGCCCATCTTGGCGGGCGGATAGATCCGCATCATCAGGGTCTGGGTCAGCGGCATCAGCGGCCCGCCTGACAGCCCTTGCAGCACGCGCAGCACGACCAGCAATTCGATCGTGCGCGCGAGGCCGCACAGCACCGAGAACAGCGCAAAGCCCAGCAGCGAGACAACCAGCGTGCGATAGGTGCCAAACCGCGCCGCCAGCCAGCCGGTCAGCGGCACGGTGATCGCCTCGGCCACGGCATAGGAGGTGATCGTCCAGGTGCCCTGGCTGGGCGAAATCGCCAGCCCGCCGGCGATGTGCGGCACCGACACGTTGGTGATCGTGGTGTCGAGAATGACGATGAAGTTCGCCAGCGCCAGCCCGATCGCGGCCAGCGTCAGTTTTGCGCCGCTGAGCGGGGCGAGGCGATCTTCGGTCACGCTCCGGCCCTATTCGCCGCGGGTATCGATCACGGCGTCCATCGACAGGCCGACGCGCAGCGGATGGTCGCGCAGTTCGGCCTGATCGAGCCGGATTCGGACCGGCAGGCGTTGGACCACCTTGACCCAGTTGCCGGTCGCGTTCTGGGCCGGGATCAGCGCAAAGGCAGCACCCGTGCCTCCGGCAAAGCCAAATACCTTGCCGTGGAACACCACGCTGCTGCCATAGTAATCCGAGGTCAGCTCGACGCTTTGCCCCGGCTTGACCTTGCGCAGCTGGCCTTCCTTGAAATTGGCGTCGACGAAGACCGCATCGAGCGGCACCAGGGTTAGGATCGGGGTGCCGGCGGCAATCCGCTGGCCGATCTGGACCTGCCGGTTGGTGACGATCCCGCTGATCGGTGCGCGCACCACGGTGCGTTCCAGATTGAGCCGGGCCTGCGCCACGCGGGCTTCGGCGGCAACCACGTCCGGGGCGGTGGCTTCGCTGAGGCCGGCGGTCAGCGCCGAACTGGCGGCGAGATCGCCGAGCGCCGAGGCGCGGGTCGCCTCGCGCGCGGCCAGAGTGGCCTTGGCCTGGAGGAAGGCGGCTCGGGTCTGGCTGAGTTCTTCGGCCGAGATTGCGCCGCTATCGCCCAGGCGGGTGCGGCGGTCATAGGCGGTGCGGGCGCGGTCGAAATCGGCGCGGGCCTGTTCGATGTCGGCATCGCGCGCGGTCAGCCGGGCCGAGGACGACTGGGTGCCGGCCTGGGCCTGGCGGAAGCGCTGGCGCGCCTGCTGCAGCGCGGATTCGGCATTGGCCAGGTCGATCCGGGCATCGGCATCATCCAGCACGATCAGCACGTCGCCCTTGCGGGCCAGCTGGGTGCCGCCCACGCGCACGTCCTTGACCGTGCCCGAAACCTGCGGGGTAACCACGGCGGTATCGGCGCCGACATAGGCGTTGTCGGTATGGACCCGCCCGGCCTGGGTCAGGAAATACCACGCCCCCCAGACCAGTCCGGCCACGGCCAGCACGAGGCCAAAGATCCGCAGCGCCTTGCGTCGGCGTTCCATTGCGGCCGGGTTGCCGGCGGGCGTTTCAGCGGGTGTTTGCACGGTATCGGTCATTTCAATCGTTCCCCACGGGGCGGGCCGGGGCGTTGAACCCGCCGCCCAGTGCCTTGGTCAGCATTACGTCAAGCAGATAGGCGCGTGCTTCGAGCTCAACCACGAGCCGGCGCGCGCCCAGCGCGGTGTCTTCGGCGGCCAGCACCTGCAACTGGCTGGCCAGCCCTGCGGCCCGGCGCAGGCGCACCAGCCGCGCGGCTTCGGTGGCGGCGGCATCGGCGGTGCGGGCGCTGGCGAGGCGGCCCGCCAGATCGCGGCGCGATTCCAGCGCATCGGCCACTTCGCGCAGTGCGCCCAGCAGCGTCTGATCATAGCGGGCGACGGCTTCCGCATATCCGGCGGCGGCGCTGTCATAGCGCCCGCGCAGCCGGCCGCCCTCGAACAGCGGCAGGCGGATCGCGGGGCCGAAATTGGCATAGGTCGATCCGCCCTCGAACAGTTGGGCCAGCCCCAGCGATTGCAGCCCGACCACGGCCGACAGGTTGATGTCGGGATAGAAATCGAGCCGGGCAACCTTGACCCGCTGGGCCGCGGCTTCGGCGCGCAGCCGGGCCGAAGCAAGATCGGGGCGGCGGGCGATGAGGCTGGCGGGCAATTCGGCCGGGATCGCGGTGCTGGCGGTCAGGCCCTGGCGCGGCGCGGGCAGGGTGGCGGCTGCATCCGGCCCCGAGCCGGCCAGCGCGGCAAGCCGGTTGCGGCCAATTGCGATGGCTTCATCGAGCGCGGCCAGCGCCTGTTGTGCGCTGGCGCGGCGGGCGCGGGCAAGGTTGAGGTCGATCCCGCTGTCGATCCCGCTGGCGCGGCGGGCTTCGGTCAGCCGCTCGGTCTCGGCCAGCACTTCGGCCTGCCGGGCGGCGACGGTGCGGGTGGCGTCAAGTTGGGCCAGATCGCCCCAGGTCAGCGCGATCGCGCTGGTCAGCAGCAGGCGGGCCTGGGCGGCATCGATCCGCGCGGCCTCAGCCTCGCCCCGGGCGGCGGCCAGTGCGGCGCGGTTCTGCCCCCACAGGTCCAGATCCAGCCCGAGCGTGCCGGAAATCCGTCCGGTATCGACGATGCCGTGCGGCACGAACTGGGCCGGGATGCCCAGATTGTAGCTCTGCTTGTTGCTGCCCGCGGTGGCTTCAACACCGAAGGTTGGCAGGCTGGCCGATCCGGCTTGCCGGGCCATGCCGTCAGCCGCGCGAATCCGCGCTGCGGCAATCGCCATGTCGGGCGAATTGGCCAGCCCCCGCGCGATCAGGGCATTCAGCCCGGGATCGCCATAGGCCTGCCACCAGGTATCGGTGGGAAAAGCTTCTGCCCGGGCAGGGGCGGCTTCGAGCGTGCGCGGCTGGGGCAAGGAACCGGCGGGCGGCAGCGGAGCGCACGCCGAAAGGATGCTGCCCGCGGCCAGCGTGGCGACAAGATTGCCCAGGGTGCGGCGGGGCGGAATACCGTACTGCATGTTACGGCGCATTGCCGCCGGTGGGCAGTCTTGTCAACCGCAATGATACTGGTTAGTACGATTTCCATGGCCCCAAAACCGCCCGCCGAACGACAGGAGCAGCGCCGCCGGACGATTGTCGCCGCGGCGCGCAAGGCGTTCCTCAAGCACGGCTATGGGCAGACCACGATGTCGGCGATTGCGGCGGCGATTGGCGGATCGAAGACCACCTTGTGGAGCTATTACCGCAACAAGCACGACCTGTTCGCCGCCGTGGTTGACGATCTGGTCGAACGCTATGGCGAGGCGCTGCGCTTGCCGCTGCCGCCGGCGGGCGATCCGGCTGAAACCCTGCGCGAACTGGGGATGACGGTGATGGCCACGATCCTGCGCCCGCAGATCGTGGCGCTGCACCGCATGGTGATGGGCGAGGCCGGGCGCTTTCCCGAACTGGGCCGATTGCTGTTCGAACGCGGGATCAGCCGCGGCCAGGCACGCACCGCGCAGTGGCTCGAGGGGCAGATGGACCTGGGCAAGCTGCGCCGGGCCGATCCGCGGCTGGCCGCGCAGCAGTTTATCGGCCTGTTCCAGAACGGCGCCTATCAACGCTTGCTGCTGGGGGCCTGCGCGATGCCCGGGGCGGATGAGGTGCAGCACGAGGTCGACGGCGCGGTTGATGTGTTCATGCGGGCCTATCGCGCCTGAACAGGCTTCGCGCTGCTGCGATAATTGTCAATTGGATTGACAGCTATCGCAGCACATCTAAGATGCCCTCGATCCGATCGGTGACAGGCTGGCGCAAGGGCGCCGCGCGCCGGTGGGGATGGGAAGGGAGTGCAGGCCATGACAGCGCAGATCAAGCCCCGCCCGATTCTGGGGGTTCACCACGCCGCCTACCGGTGCCGCGATGCACAGCAGACCATCTGGTTCTATTCCGAGGTGCTGGGCCTGGTCGACCGGACCGGGATCGTGCTGGAAGAAGTCACCGGCACGGGCGAGCACGATCCCTATCTCCACCTGTTCTTCCGCATGGGCAATGGCGAGTTCCTGGCGTTCTTCGATGCGCCGGGGTCGGCCGATCCCGACTGGTTCCAGCGCAAGGAAAGCTTCGACATGCACTGGGCCTTCGAGGTTGCCAGCGAGGCTGATCTGGTGGCCATGCAGGAACGGATCAACAGCTTCGGGATCAGCGCGGTCGGGCCGGTTGATCACGGCTTTGTGAAGTCCATTTATATGTATGATCCCAATGGAATACAGGTCGAACTTACCGTGCGGGTGAAGGATCACGATGCGATCCTTGCCGGCGCCACGGCCAAGTTCGATGCTGCCCTGGCCGAATGGACCGCGCGCACCCGCCCGGCCAAGATCGCCAAGTTCGGGGCCGAGGCGATCGATCGCCGCAGCCGCCATGTCCCTGCCGCCTGAGGAGCAACCAGTGAAATACGAGCGCATTCCCTATCTGGTCCTGTTCAGCGAACAGAGCGCCTTCAAGGACACCTATGGCGGCGAAATCGGCAAGGTCGCGGTGGAATGCCACCTGCTGAAGCCCGAAGTGGCGGCCGACAGCG
>JAYSCF010000010.1:0-19688 GCA_041915005.1 Novosphingobium sp. | reverse complement strand
ACCGGATACCTTATCGGGTGGCCGGGCCGGGGGAACGGGCCGGCATGGCATGAGCCGCACGCATCGCGGCGAACATAACCTTGGCATGACGATGACGACCGAGCTGCTCGCTGCCCTTGCCGACCAGACGCTGCGCCAGTCGCTGGAGCAGCAAACCGCGCCCCAGATCCGCGCGCAGCGCGTGGCGTTGGCCCGGCAGGCGTTGGGGGCGGGGCGGGCTGACAAGGCCATTCCCCTGCTCGCGGCGATGGGGCGCAAATTACCTGCCGATGCCGAAGTGGCGCTGCTTCACGGGGTGGCGCTGCGGCTGGAACAGCGCTTTGCCGAAGCCGCCCAGGTCTTTGCCGCGGCGCGCGGTGCCGGGGCCGATGATCCTGCGCTGCTGCAGGGTCTGGCCCAGACCCGCTATGAACTGGGCCAGCCGGCCGCCGCCCTGTTTGGCGAGGTTCAGGCGGCCAATCCCCAAAATCTTGACGTGCTGCGCATCCGCGCCGCCGCGCTGGCCGCCGAAGGCGATGTCGCCGCTGCCGAGGCGTTGCTCGAAGGCGCGGTCGCGGCCCATCCCGCCTGGCTTGAAGGGCACAAGACCCTGTCGGTGCTGCGCTGGACGGTGGGCGATCAGGCCCGCTTTGCCGATAGCTATGCCGCCGCGCTGCGCGCCGAGCCGCGCAATGCCGAACTGTGGCTGGCACGCTTCCGCGCGCTCGCCCAGACCCGCGATTGGCCGGCCACCCGCGCCGTCCTGGCCGAGGCCCGCGCCGCGCTGGGCAACAGTCCGGCGCTGGCCGTAGCCGAACTGTTCGTCGCCAGCGAAAGCGGCGATCAGGCCGAAACCGAGCGCCTGCTGGCCGCCACCGCCGGGGTCGAGGGCGAGACGATCAATCTCGTCCGGGTGCGCCATGCGCTGCGCATGGGCCAGCCGGACCGCGCCGAGGCGGCGGCGCTGGCGCAGGTTGCCGGCCCTTCGGCGCCGCTGTTCTGGCCCTATCTTTCGCTCGCCTGGCGGCTGCGCGGCGATCCGCGGGCCGAATGGCTGGACCGGCCGGAACAGGTCATCCAGCCCTGCGAAGTCGATCTGTCCGTGGCCGAGCTGGCTGAGCTTGCCGAACTGCTGCGCAGCCTCCACGTGATGGAGCGGCCCTATATCGAACAGTCGGTGCGCGGCGGCACCCAGACCGACCGCTCGGTGATCCAGCGCCACGAACCGATCATCCAGCTGGCCAAGGCGCGCTGGCTCGATGCGATCCGTGGCTATGTCGCAGCCTTGCCGGGCTTCGAACAGGGCCATCCGCTGCTCGGGCTGCCGCGCGGGCAATTGCTGGTCGAAGGCAGCTGGTCGGTGCGGCTGCTGCGCCAGGGCTACAACGTGCCGCACAACCACCCGGTCGGCTGGCTTTCGACCGCGTTCTATATTGCGCTGCCCGATGCGGCGCAGATGGGGCCGGCGCCCGCCGGGCACATTGCCTTTGGCACTCCGCCCGAGGAACTGGGGCTCAATCTGCCGGCCTATCGCACGATCGAACCCAGGATCGGGCGCACGGCGGTATTCCCATCGACCATGTGGCATCGCACCATGCCGTTCGACGATGGCGAACGGCTGGTCATGGCGCTCGATATCCGCCGGCCGCGGTATTGAGAATTCGGGTCTTGCAATCGATTGTTAGGCGGCGGAAAGAGGGCGCCAGAGGAGACGGTAGATGAACGGCGACAGGTCCATTCGCAGCGTGGTGATCGTGGGTGGCGGCACGGCCGGCTGGATGACGGCGGCGGCGCTTGCCAATGCGATCCGCACCGGCTGCACCATCACCCTGATCGAAAGCGACGAGATCGGCACCGTCGGCGTCGGCGAAGCGACCATCCCCCCGATCCGCACCTTCAACGAGGCGCTGGGGATCGACGAGAACGAATTCCTGAAAGCCACGCAGGGTTCTTTCAAGCTGGGCATCCAGTTTGAGGGGTGGGGGCAGCAGGGTCACACCTATTTCCACCCCTTTGGCACCTATGGCCGCAATTTCGATCTGGTATCGCTGCACCATTACTGGGTCGCGGCGCAGGCCAAGGGGCAGGCGCCCAACCTTGACGACTTGTGCATGGCCTGGGCAGCGGCCAAGCGCGGCAAGTTTGCCCGGCCGCTGGCCGATCCGCGCCACGTGGGTTCGACCTTCGACTATGCCTATCACTTCGATGCCGGGCTCTATGCCCGGTTCCTGCGCGGCTATGCCGAACAGCGCGGGGTTACCCGGATCGAGGGCAAGATCGCCGATGCCACGCTGAACGGTGAAACCGGCCATGTCAGCCATGTCACGCTGGAGGACGGGCGCCGGATCGAAGGCGATCTGTTCGTCGATTGCTCGGGCTTCCGCGGGCTATTGATCGAAGGCGCGCTGGAAACAGGCTATCAGGACTGGACCCATTGGCTGCCCTGCGACAGCGCAGTGGCAGTGCCCTGCGCCAAGGCGGGGGAGTTTACCCCCTATACCCGCTCGACCGCGCGCGAGGCGGGCTGGCAGTGGCGCATTCCGCTGCAGCACCGCACCGGCAATGGCCATGTCTATTGCAGCAAGTTCATTTCGGACGATGAAGCCGCCGCCACGCTGATGGCCAACCTTGATGGCAAGGCGCTTGCCGATCCGCGCAAGCTCACGTTCACCACCGGGCGGCGCAACCTGTTCTGGAACCGCAACGTCGTGGCGATCGGCCTGTCGGGCGGGTTCATGGAACCGCTTGAATCGACCTCGATCCACCTCATCCAGGCCGGGATTTCCAAGCTGTTGGGACTGTTCCCGACCCGCGATTTCGATCCGATGGTGACCGAGGAATACAACCGCATCGCGATCAGCGAATTTGAGCGGATCCGCGATTTCATCATCCTGCACTACAAGCTCACCACCCGCGACGACAGCGAACTGTGGCGTTATTGCGCGGCGATGGAAGTGCCCGAAACGGTGACCTGGAAGATCGAGCATTTCCGCCGCTATGGCCGCCTGGTCCAGCGCGATGCCGACCTGTTCGGCCCGGCCAGCTGGCTTGCGGTCCATGTCGGGCAGGGCAACATTCCCGAAGGCACCGATCCGCTGCTGCCGCTGCGCGGGGCCGATCACGCCGACTACCTGCGCAAGCTGGAAGCGGCCATGGCCCAGGCGGCGCAGGGCATGCCCAGCCACGCCGATTACATCGCGAAGAACTGTGCGGCGGCGGCTTAGGCGTTTTTGAGGTTTACCCGGCCGGGCCGGGGGAGCGGGCTGGCCGGGCGATTGCCGCGCTCAGCGTCCCAGCGCCTGCCGCCCCAGTTCGATGGCCCCGGTGATCCCGGCTTCGTCACCAAGACCGGGCAGGACGATGTAGTTCGCCAGCCCCGCATCGAGTTGCGGCGCCTTTACATAGCCGCCCAGCCGCCGCTCGGTGGCGGCGCGCACGGCTTCGATCAGGCCGGGGGCCTTCATCACCCCGCCGCCGAAGATCAGCCGGTCGGGCATGTGGGTCAGCACCAGCACGCTGCACAGCTGCGCGACATAGTCCGCGATCAGCGCGATCTTGTCGGCCGGGCTGGCCAGTTCGGACAGGCTTGCGCCCCAGCGGTCCTCGATCGCCGGGCCGCAGGCCAGCCCTTCGAGGCAATCGCCGTGATAGGGGCAGCGCCCGGCAAAGGGATCGCGCGCCGCATCGCGGGCCATCGGGATGTGGCCGGTTTCATAGTGTGAAAAGCCCATCAGCGGCTTGCCCGCATGGACCACGCCGGTGCCAACGCCGGTGCCGATGGTGGTATAGGCCACCGTGGTGCAGCCTTGCCCCGCGCCGGCCTGCCATTCGCCCAGCGCCGCGCCGTTGACATCGGTATCGACCACGATCGGCGCGCCGAACTGGCCCAGCACATCGTGAAAGCGCGCGCCCGACCAGCCCGGCTTGGGCGTGGTGGTGAAGGTGCCATAGGCGCTTGAGGCCGGATCGATGTCGATCGGCCCGAAACTGGCCACGCCGAAGCTGGCGATGGGGCCATGGGCCGTGGCTGCCGCGCGGAAGAAATCGGCCAGGGCGGGGAAACATTCCGCCGGGGTCTGGGTGGGGATGCGGGTACGGGCCAGGATCGTGCCGTCCTCGCGTGCCAGCGCAGCCACGAATTTCGTGCCGCCCGCCTCGATCGCCCCGATCAGTCGCTCTGCCATTGGTCCTCGTCCCTCTTGCGTTCAGGGCTGGTCGCACGGCGCGCCGATGGCGGCAATCCTTTGCATACGAATTAGGCGCGGCGGTGGGGATCTGTCGTTTTCCTGTAGCGATCTGGCCGCGACCGTGTCGGCAAACCTTCATGGTGATGACCCTGAACTGCAACTGCCCAGCCAGATCGGCTGCCTAGAGGGAGGCCATTCCAAACAGGGGGTCTTCCACAATGAAATCGCTTCGCTTCGTCTCTGCCGCCAGTCTTGCCGCCATCGCGCTGGGCTGCTCGGTCCCGGCCCTGGCCGCCGAAAGCGCCGCCGCCGATGCGGCCGCCACGGCCGATGGCGCCGAAGGCGATGGCCTGGCGGTGATCGTCGTGACGGCGGAAAAGCGCACCACCAATCTGCAGGAAACCCCGATCGCGATCTCGGTCATGGGCACCGAAGATCTGGCGAATCGCCATGTCACCTCGCTGCTCGATCTGGGTGATGGCGCGATCCCGTCGCTGCGGGTCGCCCCGTTCTTCTCGCGCCAGTCGGCGCTGATCATGAACGTGCGCGGGATCGGCGTGATGTCGGACAGCAACCAGCCCGCGCGCGACCAGGGCGTGGGCGTCTATGTTGACGGGGTTTACCTTGGCCGCGCCCAGGGGCTGGGCACCGCGATGTTCGATGTCGAAAACATCGAAGTGCTCAAGGGGCCGCAGGGCACCCTGTTTGGCCGCAACACCGAAGGCGGCGCGGTCAATATCACGACCAAGAAGCCGAGCGGCCAGTTCAAGCTGGGTGCCACGGTGGGGATGGGTAATTTCGGCACCTACAAGGGCGATCTGCACCTGGACCTGCCGGCTATCGGCAATCTCGCAGTCAAGCTTGATGGCACGGTCAGCCACCGCGATCCCTTGGTGAAGAATCCGCTGGCGGGCTCTTCGGGTTTTGGCGCCTATGACAAGCGCGGCCTGCACGTCGAAGCCCTGTGGAAGCCGGTCGATGGCTTCAGCGCCGACTATTCGTTCGACATTTCGCACGATTCGACCACCTCGCTCTACATGCAGCTGGTCGAGGCTCCGGCCGGCCTGCCGGCGACCGCGACTTCAGCCGCGATCGCGCCCTTCATCATCGCCGCGGCAACCCCGGTTCAGCCCAATCGCGTCAGCGTGGCGGCGGTGGGTGGGCCGCAGCAGCCCAGCGTCGGCAAGACCCACGGCCACCGGCTTAACCTCGAATGGGAAGCCGCACAGGGCCTCACGCTCAAGTCGATCACTTCCTACCGTGAGCTGACCCAGAGCCAGTATGACAACGGCTCGCTCGCGGCTTCGTTCATCACCAGCGCGACCGGCAATTTCACCGGCGTGAAGTTTGGCCGCTACAGCCTGGCCAAGTTCCGCCAGAACCAGGTCAGCGAAGAACTGCAGGCGATCGGCGAGACTGGCCGGGTGCAGTTTGCATTCGGTGCGCTGTTCTACCAGGAAAAGGTCGAGGATAACGCCCAGGCGCCCTTTACCGAGCAGTTCACCAATGCTGCCGGCAGCACCTATACGCTGCTCTCGGTCGATCTCGACAATACGGTCCAGAACCCGATTCAGCGGGCCAGCCGGGTGACCACCACCAGCCTGGGCGCTTATGGCCAGGCGACCTATACCCCAGCACTGCTGGACGACGCCCTGCACCTGACCGCCGGCGCGCGCTATTCGCACGACAAGAAGGCGGGCGAACTGTTCATGGTCAACAACGCCCTGCCGGTGCTGCCGGTCAATGGCGTCGACGTAAGCGCACCGATCAAGCTTGATTCGACCTGGTCGCGGGTCGATCCGATGATCAACCTGGCCTTCGATGCCTCGCGCGATGTGCACCTCTACGGCAAGTGGAGCACCGGCTTCCGCTCGGGCGGGGCCAACTCGCGCTCGCTGAGCTATCGCAAGTTCGATCCTGAAACCGTCTCGATGTTCGAACTTGGCGCCAAGACCGAATTCTGGGACCGCAAGGCGCGCTTCAACATCGCCGCCTATGCCGGCACCTACAAGGGCATCCAGCTCGATTTCTTCGGGCTCTACGGAGACTTCGTCAACGGCGTGCCGGTGGTGACCACCCGCACCACCAGCGACACGATCAACGCGCCGGGCACCGGCAAGCTCAAGGGGATCGAGGCTGAATTCACCCTGGCGCCGGTCCGCGGGCTGACGCTGAGCGCGAGCTATGCCTACAACAGCGTGAAGATCCCCGACACGCTGAACCCGTTCCGCCAGCCCAACGGCACCAACCCCAGCTTCCTGATCACCGTCCCGGTGCCGATCTATCAGGTCTATACCCCTGAAAATTCGGCCAGCGGCTCGATCGATTACGAAGCGCCGATGAATGGCTTCACGCTGAAGGCGCACCTCGATGCCAACTATGACGGGGGCTATTACGCTAGCTACACCGACGTCACCTATGACGCGGTGACCCGCGCGGTGCGCTATGCCCAGCCCAAGGGTGACAAGGCGCTGGTGTTCAATGGCCGGATCGCGCTGGCCGACATCGAGATGGCCAATGCCGGTGCGAAGGTGACCATCGCCGCCTGGGCGCGCAACCTGTTCAACGAACAGCACCTCTTCTACAAGTCGGGCTCGCCCACGGGCGGGGTCACCGGGTTCTTCAACGATCCGCGCACCTTCGGGATCGAACTCGGCGTGAAGATGTAAGCCGCCACCACAAGACACGGGAGCCCGCCATGATCCGCAAGACCGCAATCCTCGCCGCCCTGCTTGCCGGGCTCCCGCTGGCCTCTGCTGTTGCCGCCCCGCCGCAGGCGGCGGTGGTGGAGCGCGGGGCTGACCATCAGCTTACCGTCAGCTGGACCTCGCCGGTTCCGGTCGATGTCTACCAGGCAGACCGGGCCGATGCCCCGCTGGCCAAGGCGCGGCTGGTGTCCGCGCAGGATGCCGATGGGCGCGAAGTGCTGGCCGGAGCCGCTCCGGCGCGGGGCTATTTCATTCTCAAGAACAGCCGCACCGGCGAAGTCACCCGGGTTGCCGAACGGGTGGTCCCGCTCGAAGCTGGATCAAACTTCCGCGATCTGGGCGGCTATCCGGCCGCGGGCGGCAAGCGCGTGCGCTGGGGGATGATCTATCGCTCGGGCGGCACGCCGCTGCTGACCGATGGTGATCTGGCCACGATCCACGATCTCGGTTTGGCCAACATGATCGACCTGCGTTCGGACGAAGAGCGCCAGCTTGCTCCGACTCGGATCGATGGGGTGGCCTATACCACCTATGGTTATTCGATGGCCAAGGCCGGGCTGACCGGCGGCGATATGCAGACGGTCTATCGCGGTTTTCCGACCATGCTGCAGCCGCAGGCCAAGCTGGTCTTCGCCACGCTGCTGCGCGGCGGACAGCCGCTGGCCTACAATTGCTCGGCCGGGCAGGATCGCACCGGGTTCGTCTCGGCGCTGGTGCTTTCGGCGCTGGGCGTGCCGCGCGACGTGATCGTGGCCGACTATCAACTGTCGACCACCTATCGCCGCCCGGCCAATGAAATGCCGCACATCGATGTGGCGGCCTATCCCAACAACCCGGTGGCGCAGATGTTCGCGCGCTATCAGGATGATCCGCGCGCGCGCCAACCCTATCCGCTCAAGACGGCGGACGGCACGGCCTTTCTCAGCTTCGCCTTTGCCGAAATCGATGCCAAATGGGGTTCGGTCGACGGCTATCTGCGCGATGCGCTGGGCCTGACCGCCAAGGACATCGCGCAGCTGCGCCGGATGTATACCGAATAGGGCCGGATCAGGCGGGCAGGTAGCGGGTCAGGTCGGGCTGGCCGGTCCAGGCGGTTTGCCCGCCATCGGCCACCACGATCGACCCGGTCATGTAGGACGCCGCGTCCGAAGCCAGGAAACACACCACTTCGGCCATTTCCTCAGGTGCGCCGGGGCGGCCCATCGGGATGTTGGCGTGCCAGTCGCGCTTCAGCTCGGGCAGTTCCTCGGCCGCCGCGGTCAGCGGGGTGGCGATCAGGCCCGGGCACAGCGCATTGACCCGCAGCCCCTCGCGGGCGTGGTCGATCGCCATCGACTTGGTATAGTTGATCACCGCTGCCTTGGCCGCGTTATAGGCGGTGAAGTTGTAATCCCCCGCCAGGCCGGAGATCGAGGCCGTGTTGATGATCGCGCCGCCCGGCTTGGGCATGTGCGGGATCGCGGCATGGCAGGCGTAGAACACCGAATTGAGATCGATCCCGATCACCCGTTCCCATTCGGCGGGATCCAGATCGGGGGTCTTGCCGAAACAGCCGACCCCGGCATTGTTGAACAGGATGTCGATCCGCCCGTGGTGCTGGACCGCCTGGGCAATCGCGGCTTCGATCTCGGCGCGCTGGGAAACGTCGGCGGCGATAGCGATCCCGTCCACCTCGCGGGCCACGGCCTCCGCCGCTTCCAGCGAAATATCGACCAGCACGAGCGCGGCGCCTTCGCGCGCCATCTGCCGCGCTGTGGCCGCGCCGATCCCGGATCCGCCGCCGGTGATGAAGGCTACCTTGTTGGCAAAACGCATCGGTGTCTCTCCCCAATCGTGTTCTAGTCTGGCCGTGTTTCAGTGCGTTTCAAGTGATAGTGGCGGTGCATTCCAGCCCGGCGGCTCTGCGGGATGGGCGAGCAGGCTCTGAACCAGTTCGGTGTGGCCCTGCTTGACCACTTCGACCGCGCTCTGGATCATCGCGCGGTTGGCGTTGAACATCAGTTCGATGGTCAGCCCGCGCATGTTCGACCCGAGCAGGCGGCCGTGGACCAGGAACCGCGAAATGTCGGTCAGGCCAGCCTCGCGCGCCAGTTGCGCGTTCATCCGATCGATCCGGCGGTCGACCGGCTCCACGATTGGCCGCAGCCCGTCGGCCAGCGCATGATCCCAGCGCGAAGCAAGCAGGATTTCGGTCAGCGCGGTGGCCGCGCCGCCATTGTGGACCTGCCAGGCGACATCGGCCAGCGCGGTCAGCCGGGCGACCGGATCGGCGATCCGGTCAAGCAGGCTGCGCGCTTCATCCAGCATTGCGGCCATGGCCAATTCGGCCACGGCCAGCATCAGGTCGAGCCGGGTGGGGAACTGGTTGAGCAGCGATCCGCGCCCCACGCCTGCTTCGGCCAGCACCGCTTCAATGCTGGTGGCGCCATAGCCGCCGCGCTGCAGGCAGGTCAGCGCGGCACGCAGCAGCGCCTCGCGCGTGGCCTCGCCGCGCCGGTTGCGCCGCTTTTCGCCGGGGTCGGTGCGGGTCGTCATGGAATGGTTATGGTCTAGGTTGACCAAAAATAGCAAGCCTGCAATGCTCGCCCTGATAAAGACACAATGGATGGAGGATTCGGTGATGGGCCAGGCGGCAAGTTTGACCGGGGGCGATCTTTTGGCGCGCACCTTGCGCGAAGCCGGCGTGAAGCAAGCCTTTGCGCTGCACGGCGGCCATCTCGAAGCCTTGCTCAAGGGCTGTGTCGACAATGACATCGCCTTGCTCGATTTCCGCCACGAGGCCGCTGCCGGCCACGCCGCCGATGCCTATGCCCGGGCCACGCGCGAACTGGGCGTGTGTTTCGTCACCGCGGGGCCGGGCATTGCCAATGCCGTGCCGGCCGTGACCAACGCCTTTCTTGATGCTGTGCCGATGCTGTTCGTGATCGGCGCCCCGCCGCTGCGCGAGGCGGAAACCAATCCGCTCCAGGGCGGGTTTGACCAGATCGCGATGCTGACGCCGATCACCAAGTGGGCACACCGCATCACCAACACCGAGCGCATCCCCGACCTGACCGCCATGGCGATCCGCAAGGCACTGACCGGGCGGCGCGGGCCGGTGGTTCTCGAACTGCCGATCGACGTGCTGCACATGAGCGCTGACCCGCGCACCACCACGCAGAGCGCCGGGCTGATGGTGCGCCCGCGCCCGGCGCCGTCGGCCAGCGAAGCCGATGCGCTGATCGCGCTGCTGGCCGGCGCCGAGCGGCCGGTGATCATTGCCGGGGGCGATGCCCACCAGGCCGATTGCGGCGAAGAGCTGCGCCAATTTGCAGAGGCCGCGGGCATTCCCGTCTTCTCCAACAGCAAGGCGCAGGGGCTGCTGGCGCATGACCATCCGCTCAACGCCGGCGGGCCGGGCGGGCTGGCGGTGCTCGGGCTGATGGACCTGCCGCGCCCCGATGCGGTGCTGCTGCTGGGCGCGCGGATGGGGCTCTTGCTCGGTGGGCGCTCGGGCGGGATCGTCCCCCATGAAGCCCGGCTGGCGCAGGTCTATTCCGATGCCGGAGAGATCGGGCGGATCCGCAGTGTCGATGTGGGCATTGCCGCCGATTGCCGTTCGGCGCTTGAGGAACTGAATGCCCGCGCAGGCACGGTCAATTGGCGCAGGAACCCCGAATGGATCGGCCTTGCCACCGGGCTCAATGCGCCGATGGAGCAATTGTTCCCCGAGGCAGAGGGCGAAGGCGGGATTCACCCCTTCCACGCCGCCAAGGTGATCATGGACGTGGCCGGACCCGAAGCGGCCTATGCTTTCGACGGGGGCGAGGCGGCTTCGTGGGGCGGCGATCTGGTGCGGGTTTCCGGCCCCGGGCAGGTCCAGGGGCATGGCTATCTCGGCTGCCTCGGGATCGGGCCGGGCTTTGCGATCGGCCTGGCCAAGGCCTTTCCGGGGCGGCGGGTGCTGCATCTCACCGGCGACGGGGCGATGGGCTTTCACGTCCAGGAATTCGACACCATGGTGCGCCACGGCCTGCCGATCGTGACCGTGGTGTTCAACAACCGCGTCTGGGGGATGTCGATCCACGGCCAGCAGATCATGTTCGGCGCCAACTATGCGGTGATCACCGAGCTTTCGGGCAGCAACTATGCCGCGATCGCCGCGGGCTTTGGTTGCCATGCCGAGCGCGTGACCGAGATCGGCTATCTGGCCGCCGCGATGGAGCGGGCCTTTGCCGCCGGCAAGCCCGCGCTGGTCGAAGTGATGACCGATCCCGCGGTGGTCCACCCGGTGACCCCGGCAATGCTGGGCAAGCCCGAAGAGGGTGCCAACGAGGTGATCATCCCCTATTACGAAAACATTCCGCTCGGCTGAGGAGAGGCCCGATGAAGGCAGTTGTGAAGCGCGGCAATGCGCTCGAACTCGATACCAATTTTGCCGAACCGACCCCGGGCGAGGGGCAGGTTCTGGTGCGCACGCTGGCCTGCGGGATCTGTGGGTCGGACCTGCATGCGCTGCATCATCTCGACCACATGGCCGAACTGTCGCGCCGCTCGGGTTCGCTCAGCAACCTCGATCCCAAGGGCGACATGGTGTTCGGCCACGAATTCGCCTTCGAGATTCTGGACTATGGCAAGAACGCCGCACGGCGGCTGCCGGTCGGCACGGTCTGCACCAGCTTTCCGGCAGCGGCCGGTCCCAACGGGATGGAACTGGTCGGCTATTCCAATCTCTACCCCGGCGGCTTTTCCGAACTGATGGTGCTGCAGGAAGACCTGCTGCTGCCGGTGCCCGAAGGCCTGCCGGTGGACCTTGCCGCCATGACCGAACCCTTCGCCGTGGGCGAACACGCGGTTGCCCGCGCGCGGCTTGATCCGCGCACCGTGGCGATGGTGATCGGCTGCGGCCCGGTGGGCCTTGCGGTGATCGCGGCCTTGAAGCTGCGCGGGGTCGGCCCGATCGTGGCCGCCGACCTTTCGCCCGAACGCCGCAAGACCGCAGAGGCGATGGGCGCCGATATCGTGATCGATCCGGCACAGTGTTCGCCGCATGACCAGTGGGCCAGCCTTGGCGTGGCGCAAAGCCTGGCCGAAGCCTCTGTCTGGGCGATGACCGGCAAGGAAACCCGCCCCGCCGTGGTGTTCGAATGCGTCGGTGTGCCGGGCATGATCCAGTCGCTGCTCGAAAACGGGCCGCCCGGCGCGCAGATCGTGGTCGTGGGCGTGTGCATGGAAACCGACCGGTTCGAGCCTGGCATCGCGATCAACAAGCAGATGGGGCTCGATTTCGTGTTCGGCTACAGCCCCGAGGAATTCGCCGCCACGCTCTACAACATCACCGAGGGACGGATTGCTGCATCGACCGTGCTTTCAGGCACGGTCGGGCTGGACGGGGTGGCCGATGCCTTCCGCCGCCTGTCGAGCGAACCGGCGCTGGTCAAGGTGCTGGTCAAACCCTAGCTTGCTGTGATGAGCGCAATCGACAGCCTGCCCGCCCCTTCGGTCACCATCTTCGAGCAGATGTCGGGGTTGGCCCGCGATCTCGGGGCGATCAATCTCGGGCAGGGCTTTCCCGACCTGCCCGAGGCTGCCGAACTGACGGGGGCTGCGGCGCGGGCGCTGACCGGGCGTTCCAACCAGTACCCGCCGATGCGCGGCCTGCCCGAACTGCGCGGTGCGATCGCGGCCTGGTATGGGCGCGAACAGGGGCTGGCGCTGGGACTGGATGAGATTGTCGTCACCTCGGGCGGGACCGAGGCGCTGGCCGCGTCGATCCTCGCGCTGGTGCGGCCGGGGGACGAGGTGATCCTGGTTCAGCCGCTCTATGATGCCTATCTTCCGCTGGTTGAGCGCGCTGGCGGCACTGCGCGGCTGGTCAGCCTGACCCCGCCTGACTGGAGCCTGCCGCTCGATGCGCTGGACGCCGCGATCACGCCCAAGACCCGCCTGCTGATCCTCAACACGCCGAACAATCCCACCGGCACCTTGCTCGATCGGGCCACGCTCGAAGCGGTTGGCACGCTGGCCCAGCGCCACGATTTCTTCGTGCTGTGCGACGAGGTCTGGGAGGGGATGCTCTATGACGGGGCAAGCCACGTCTCGCCCTTGGCCGTGCCGAGCCTGCGCGACCGCGCGATCAAGGTCGGTTCGGCGGGCAAGATCTTTTCGCTGACCGGCTGGAAGGTGGGCTGGGTGGTGGCCGCCCCCGCGATCGCCGCCGCGATTGCCGATCGCCACCAGTTCCTGACCTTTACCACCGCCACCCCGCTGCAATGGGCCGCCGCCGAAGGGCTGGCGTTGCCGGGCGAGTGGTTCGCCGCGCACCGCGCCCGCTATGCCCAGGCGCGCGGGCGGTTGGTGAGCAGCCTTGCATCGGCGGGCTTTCACTTGCTGCCTGCCCAGGGCACCTGGTTCGTGATTGCCGATCTGGCCGCCTCCGGCCTGCCGGCGGACGATGCCGTGCTGGCAGAGCGCCTGATCCGGGAGGCGGGGGTGGCCTCGATCCCGGTTTCGGCATTTTATGCCGAGCGGGCCGAACGCGGCTATCTGCGGCTGTGCTTTGCCAAGCAGGATGCGACGCTGGACGAGGCGGTTGAGCGGCTGGCCGCCTTCCGGGCCCGGTGTTGATGTGAGTGGTGATCCGTTTCTTTACGAAACGGGACTTGCCGCCCGCGCCGCGCCATGCAAGCCTGCATCCAAACAAGAATCTGATGGGCGAGAGTGATGCATTACAGCGAACTGAAGCAGGCGCGTGACGAACTGACCGGGCCGGGCGGGGCATTTGAAATCGTCGAGGAACTGGTGCTGGGCAACCGCCTGCGCACCTACAAGAACGCGCCGCCCAGCGTGCGCGAGTTCTGGCTTTCCACCGCCCAGTTCGCGGAGCGGCCCTATCTGGTCTACGGCGATGAGCGGCTGACCTATGCCCAGACCCATGCCCAGGTGAATGCCGTGGCCGCCTGGCTGGCCGAGCAGGGCGTGAAGCCGGGCGACCGGGTGGCAATCGCGATGCGCAACTATCCCGAATGGCTGGTGGCCTATTGGGCCTGCGTGTCCACCGGGATCGCCGTGGTGGGTATGAACGCGTGGTGGACCAGCGAAGAGATGGCCTATGCGCTGCAGGATTCGCAGCCGAAGGTGATCTTCCTCGACGGCGAGCGGCTGGAGCGGCTGCGCGGCTGCGAGGGCATCGATGCGGGGATGAAAGTGGTTGGCGCGCGGCTCGATCCCTGCCCGGCCGATGTCACGCCGTGGACCGCGGTGGTCGCCCACGGCGGGGCGATGCCGCAGGTCAGCGTCGATCCCGACAGCGATGCCTGCATCTTCTACACCTCGGGCACCACCGGGCATCCCAAGGGCGCCCAGCTGACCCACCGCGGCTGCGTCGCCAACCTGATGAACATGCTCTATGCGGGCGCCTCGTCCGCCCTGGCGACCGAGCGCGCCACCGGCGTTGCCCCGCCCGCCGAAGCCCCGATCCCGGTGCTCTTGGTGACCACGCCGCTGTTCCACGTCACCGCCAACAATTGCGGCACCTATGCCACCACGGCGGTCGGGGGCGCACTGGTACTGATGTATCGCTGGGACGCCGGCGAGGCGCTGCGCTTGATCGAACGCGAACGCGTCACCTCGATGAGCGGCGTGCCGGTGATGGCGCGCGAAGTGATCAACCACCCCGATTTCCTGACCCGCGATACCTCGAGCCTGGCCTCGCTGGCGGGCGGGGGCGCGCAGGTGCCGCCCGACCTTGTCCTCAAGATCGAGGAAAAGGTCACCAGCGCACGGCCCAGCACTGGCTATGGCATGACCGAAACCTGCGGGATCATCACGTCGATCGCGGGCGATTTCTTCGTCGACAAGCCGGACAGCGCCGGGCCTTACATGCCCAATTTCGAGGCCAAGTGCGTCGATGACGATGGCCATGCCGTGGCCCAGGGCCAGGTCGGCGAACTGTGGGTCAAGGGCTCCTCGGTGATCAAGGGCTACATCAACCGGCCCGAGGCGACCGCATCCTCGATCACCGACGGCTGGCTCCACACCGGCGACGTTGCCCGGATTGACGAGAACGGCTTCATCTTCATCGTCGACCGCAAGAAGGACATGGTCCTGCGCGGGGGCGAGAACGTCTATTGCGCCGAAGTCGAAGCCGCGATCTATCGCCACCCGGCGGTGGCCGAATGTTGCGTGTTCGGCGTGCCCGACGAGCGGCTGGGCGAGGATGTGGCCGTGGCGGTCGTGCTCAAGCCCGGCGAAAGCCTGAGCGCGGAAGCCCTGCGCGCCGATTGCGAACGCCACATCGCCCGGCACAAGGTGCCGCGCCATGTCTGGTTCCTCGATGAAGCCCTGCCGCGCAATGCCAGTGGCAAGTTCCTCAAGCGCGAGCTGCGCGACCGGCTGGCCGGCGAACTGGTTTCGGCCTGATCCGTCCGGGGGCGCGGCGCTGCTGGCGCTGGGCCCCCGAAGGTTCAATCCTCGATCAGCACCAGCCCCGATTTTTCGGTCCCGCATTGCGGGCAATACCAATCCTCGGGGATGTCCTCTAACCGGGTGCCGGGGGGCAGGCCATCCTCGGGCTGGCCCAGTTCCTCGTCATAGATCATCCCGCAATAGTCGCAGCGATACTTGCGAAACGGCGCGGCCGACATGGCCTCAGTCCATTTCGAAGCGGATCGGCACGGCCTTGGGGCCGCACACGAACTCGCTTTCCGCCATGCGCATCGCTCCCGCCGGTTCGACCGACTTGAGGCGCGGGATCAGGGCCTGCCACAGCGCGTTCATTTCCATCCGCGCCAGGTGGATACCCAGGCAGATGTGCCCGCCAAAGCCAAAGCCGACATGGCGATTGGGGCTGCGGTGGATGTCGAACTTGAACGGATCGGGGAAGGCGTCCTCGTCGCGGTTGGCCGACAGGTAGGAAAGATAGACGAGATCGCCCTGCTTGATGGTCCGGCCCTTGATTTCATAGTCCTGCGTGGCCGAGCGCACGAATTGCTGCACCGGGGTCGCCCAGCGGATCGTTTCCTCGACGAAGCCGGCGATCAGGGCCGGGTCGGCCTTCAGTTCATCGAGCAGGCCCGGGTGCTGCGCCAGGGCCCACATGCCGGTGCCGGTGGTGGCGGCGGTGGTATCGTGTCCGGCGGTCGAGGCGATCACGAAGTAGGAGATCAACGCGCGGTGTTCGAGCGGGCCGCCATCGACCTTGCCGTTGGCGATGACCGAGGCGAGATCATGGCGGGGGCAACGCTGCCGATCGGCAACGACCGGGGTGTAATATTTCTCGAACTCCTCGAACACGATGCCCCAGGTCTTGGTGATTTCCGCCGGGTCGGTCAGGTCGGAGCCGGGGCGCTTGAGGTCCGGATCGGCATAGGTGAACAGCCACTGGGTCAGTTCCAGCATCTTGGGATGATCGGCCTCGGGCACGCCGATGATGTCGAGCACGACTTTCAGCGGATAGTGGAACGAGATGTCGGTAAAGTCGCAGACCGGCGCCTTGGCGGCGAGCTGGTCGGCATAGTCGGCGGCGATCTTGGTGACCATCGGCTTGAGGCCATTGATCGCATCAAGCGTCAGCGCGGGTGCGGCGACATCGCGGTATTTCTTGTGCTCGGGCGGATCAAGCTGGACCAGGCTGCGGAACACATTGGCTTGCCCGCCGGTATATTCGCGCACCAGCGCTTCGCCTGCCTGGCTGATCAGCGTCTTGGAGCGATCGCCCGAATGGAAGATATCGTCCTGGCGGGCAATTTCCCGCAGGTCGGCCATCTTGGTCACGATCCAGTGCGGATCATAGCCCGGCACCTCGACCTGGTTCAGCGGGTAGTCGCGGCGCAGCTGGGTCAGCAGCGCTTCCACGTTCTCGCGCTGCGCGAAGGACGCGGGGTTGAAGATTGGCGCCACCAGTTCGGGCGGAATCATTTCAGTCATGGCCTGCTCCCATTTCCGGCCTTGCCGGCGTTAGGGGCAGATTGCGGCGCGCTGCGCGATTCAGGCAAGGGCAGCGCAGGGATAGGCAAGCGGGCCAGCACGTTTGTGCAAATGGCCCGCCTGGCTGCCCGGTTGGGTCTTAGCCCTTCTTGACCGAGATGGTCTGGGCGGCGGTATATTCCATCAGCCCTTCGCGCCCGCCTTCGACGCCGATGCCAGATTGGCGGCGCCCGCCAAAGGCCGCGATCGGGCTGAGGTACTGCGTTTCGTTGACCCACACCGTGCCGCTGGCAACCCGCTGGGCAATGTCGAGCGCGCGGTCGGTGTCCGCGCTCCAGACCGAGCCGCCCAGCCCATATTCGCTGGCATTGGCGCGGGTGAGGGCCTCTTCCACATCATCGAACTTGAGCAGCGGCAAGACCGGGCCGAACTGTTCTTCCTGCACGATGCGGCTGGTTTCGGGCGGATTGTCGATGATCGTTACCGGGATGAAATAGCCCGGCCCCTCGATCGCATCGCCGCCCAGCAGGATGGTGTGGCCCTGTTCCTGCGAATCCGCGATCAGCGCCTTGACCCGTTCGTACTGCGGGCGGTTGTTGATCGGGCCGATCTGGGTGCCCTGCTGGCTGCCATCACCGATCTTCACGGTCTTGGCATAGTCCACGATGGCATCGCGCAGCGGTTCGTAGATGTCCTTGTGGATGTACATGCGCTTGGTCGCGATGCAGATCTGGCCGTTGTTGTTGAACGCCGCCCAGAACAGCTTGGGCGCGATTTCGGCCACGTCGACATCGGGCATGACGATCGCGGGATCGTTGCCGCCCAGTTCCAGCGTGATCCGCTTGAGCCCGGCCGAGGCGCTTTCCATCACCTTCTTGCCGGTTGCGGTGGAACCGGTGAAGCTGACCTTGTCGATCCCCTGGTGCGCGGTCAGCCACGGGCCGAGCCGATCGCTGCCGGTGACGATGTTGAGCACGCCGGCGGGGACGATGTCCTTGACCAGTTCGGCAAAGCGCAGCGTGGTCAGCGGCGTGAAGGGCGAGGGTTTCAGCACCATCGTGTTGCCCGCCAGCAGGCCGGGACCGACCTTGAACATCGCCAGGATCAGCGGGAAGTTCCACGGCGCGATCGCGCCGACCACGCCCAGCGGCACGCGGCGGGTTTCGACCCGGCGTTCGTCGCTGTCTTCCACCACTTCGCGCGGCAGGTCGAGGCTGGCCGCACCCTTGAGCCAATAGCCCGCACCGATCACTTCGCCTTCGGCTTCGTGGTGCGGCTTGCCCTGTTCGCTGGTCAGCAGGCGCTTGAGTTCATCGATGTTGGCGAGGATCACATCGCCCATCGCGTTCAGCACCGCGCGGCGTTCGTCCATCGTCTTGGCCGACCATGCGGGAAAGGCCGCGCGCGCCGCCGCGATCGCGGCATCAAGATCGGCCTGGCTGGCATCGGGAACGCTGGCGATGATCTGTTCGCTGGCCGGGTTGAGCACGTCGAACTGTTCGCTGGCGCCGGTCAGCTTGCCGCCGATCAGCATCTGGTATTGGGGTGAATTCGCCATCGTTCCTGCCTCTCCAACAGATATTTTGGCGTGATTAGCACAGGATGCCGGCGTGCTCGTCAAGCGGCAAGATTTGTCAAAACTGGCAGCAAGTGGGTGCAAGGCCGTTCTGCGCCCATGGCCCTATGACGGAGAGTGACAAGTAGCCGCAACCGGCACGTCAGGGAGAGGACCCCACATGCGCACCATGCTTTCCGCCAGCCTGCTGCTTTGCAGCGCCAGCCTGCCGACCATCGCCTTTGCCCAGGATACGGCGAGCGACGATGACCGGGCGATTGTCGTCACCGCGCAGCGGCGCGAACAGTCGATCCTCGAAGTGCCGCTGGCGATTTCGGCGATCGGCGGGGACAATCTGGCCGCCAAGGGCATCACCAATTCGGCCAACCTGCAATCGGCGGTGCCCAACCTCCAGATTTCCAGCCCCTATGGCCAGACCCAGCCCAATTTCAGCCTGCGCGGGATCAGCGTGGCGAACGAATACAACTCGAACCAGGCCTCGCCGGTCGGGGTCTATATCGACGACGTCTATCTGGCCAACCGCACGGCCCACGGCATGGGGCTGTTCGACCTGGACCGCGTCGAAGTGCTGCGCGGGCCGCAGGGCACGCTGTTTGGCCGCAACACCACCGGCGGGGCGATCAATTTCATCACCCGCGCGCCCGGGCTGGGCGCCACCACCGGCTATGCCGAGGCCGGTTATGGCAATTTCAACACCTTTACCGCCCAGGCCGGGCTTGAGGCGACGCTGGTCGAGGATGCGGTCGGGCTGCGGGTGGCGGGCAACTGGGCCAAGGGCGATGGCCAGGTGAAGAACGTCTTCCCGGGCGGCCGCGATGCCTATTCGCAGGATACCTTGCAGGGCCGCGCCACGCTGCGCATCCGCCCGGGCAATGGCCCGCTCGACATCAAGCTCAAGGCCTATGGCGGGCGCGATCGCGGCACCCAGGCGGCGGTCCACGGCTATCTGCCGCTGCGCGCCGGGCTGGGCTTTTTCGAAACCAGCGAAAACCGCATGGGCGACAACCAGACCGATGCCTGGGGGGTGTCGGCCAACGTCGCCTATGAACTGTCCGACGCGATCACGCTGACCTCGATCACATCGCGCGATGGGGGCAAGCAAAACCTGCAGCAGGCCGCCGATGGCAGCCCGGTCGACATTCTCGATATTACCTGGCTGTCGAAGTACAACCAGTTCAGCGAGGAAGGCCGGGTCAACTACAGCTCCGACCGGCTCAACCTGGTCGGCGGGTTCTTCTACGGCTGGGACAAGGTCGTCACCGATAACCGCTTCAACATCGGCTCGATGCTGGCCCCCGGGGTCGATGGCGGGTTCTACCAGCACTATGACCA
>JAYSCF010000009.1:0-20947 GCA_041915005.1 Novosphingobium sp. | reverse complement strand
TGCCGGGCTTCGGCATCATCAGCCAGATCATCTCGACCTTCTCGAAGAAGCCGGTGTTCGGCTACCTCGGCATGGCCTATGCCATGGTCGCGATCGGCGTTGTCGGCTTCATCGTGTGGGCGCACCACATGTACACCACCGGCATGAGCGTGAACACGAAGATGTACTTCACTGCCGCCACCATGGTGATCGCGGTGCCGACCGGCATCAAGATCTTCTCGTGGATCGCGACGATGTGGGGCGGTTCGATCGAGTTCAAGAGCCCGATGGTCTGGGCGATCGGTTTCATCTTCCTGTTCACCGTTGGCGGCGTGACCGGCGTTGTGCTCGCCAATGGCGGCGTCGATGACAACCTGCAGGACACCTACTACGTCGTGGGTCACTTCCACTACGTGCTGAGCCTCGGGGCCGTGACCTCGCTGTTCGCGGGTTTCTACTACTGGTTCCCGAAGATGAGCGGGCGCTGGCACTCGGAACTGCTGTCGCATCTGCACTTCGCGGTGTTCTTCGTCGGCGTGAACCTGATCTTCTTCCCGATGCACATGCTCGGCCTGCAGGGCATGCCGCGCCGCTATCCGGACTACACCCCGGCTTACGAGCACTGGAACACCATCTCGACGCTCGGCTATGAAATCATGGCTGCTTCGGTCGGGATCTGGCTGATCAACATCCTCTATGCCTTCACCATGGGCAAGAAGGCGGACGACAACTACTGGGGCGAAGGTGCAACCACGCTCGAGTGGACCCTGTCGAGCCCGCCGCCGTTCCACCAGTTCGAAACGACCCCTGTCATCGACGACAAGGATCATCACTGATAGGAACAGCCCAACGGCTGATGAGATTTCGCCCCGGCCGCAAGGTCGGGGCGTTTTCGTTGGGGAGAGAGAACGATGCCCGAATTTCGCACGATCAATGTCGGCGAGGTCAATCTGCGCTGCGCCATCGAGGGCAGCGGTCCGCTGGCGATCATGGTCCACGGGTTTCCGGAAAGCTGGTATTCATGGCGCCACCAGCTGGGCGCGGTGGCCGCCGCCGGGTTTACCGCCTGCGCGATCGACGTGCGCGGCTATGGCGGGTCGGACAAGCCGCTGCCGATCGAAGCCTATGCGATGGAGCGGCTGATCGGCGATCTGGTCGGTCTGGCCGAGGCGCTGGCGCCGGGTGAGCAGGCGGTGCTGATCGGGCATGACTGGGGCGCGCCGATCGTGTGGAATTCGGCCTTTACCCGGCCCGACCGGTTCCGCACGGTCGCGGGCCTGTCGGTGCCGTTCAGCGGCGCGCCGCAGCGCCCCTTTACCGACATCTTTCGCGAGGCCTTCACCGCCAAGGGGCGGTTCTTCTACCAGGAATATTTCCAGCAGCCGGGCGTTGCCGAAGCCGAAGCCGAAGCCGATCCGCGCGCCTTCGTGCGACGGATGATGTATTCGATCTCGGGCGATGTGCCCGAAGGCGATTACTGGTCGAAGCCGCTGGGGGCGACCTTCCTTGAAGGCCTGCCCGATGTGGCCGATCCCGCCGGCCTGCCCGCCTGGCTCAGCCATGCCGACCTTTCGTTCTATGAGGGCGAGTTCAAGGCCTCGGGTTTTCGCGGGCCCTTGAACCGCTATCGCAACCACGAGGCGGACTATGCCTATCTCAAGGCCTGGGCGGGCAAGCAGTTGGAGCAGCCGTGCCTGTTCATTGGCGGCAGCCGCGATCCTGCGACCACGCTGTTCGGCGCGGTGGCCGATCCGGTGGCCCTGATGCAGATGTTCGCGCCGGCGGTCGAAGGGCACATTCTGGAGGGCTGCGGGCACTGGACCCAGCAGGAGCGGCCCGAGGAAGTGAACGCGCTCTTGGTTGATTGGTTGAAGCGGCTGTAAAGCACGCCTATAGCCCGCCTCGACATGACTGCCGCTTCTGCCCCTGCATCCCACCCGCTGCCCGCTGATTGGCGCGATTTCTTCGCGCTGACCAAGCCGCGCGTGATGAGCCTGGTGATCTTCACCGGGCTGTGCGGGCTGCTGGCCGCGCCGCAGGGGATCAATCCCGTCATCGGCTTTACCGCGATCCTGTGCATCGCGGTGGGGGCTGGCGGCAGCGCCGCGCTCAACCAGTGGTGGGAAGCCGATCTTGACGCCAAGATGAAGCGCACGGCCGGCCGGCCGCTGCCCGCCGGGCGGATGAGCCGCGCCTCGGCGCGCGATTTCGGCGTGGCCCTGGCCGTGGGGTCGGTGCTGGTGATGGGGCTGGCGGTTGGCTGGCTGGCGGCCGCGATCCTGGCCTTTTCGATTGTCTACTATTCGGTGATCTACACCATCTGGCTCAAGCCGCGCACCCCGCAGAACATCGTGATCGGGGGCGGGGCCGGGGCCTTTCCGCCGATGATCGGGTGGATCGCGGCAACCGGCAAGATCGAACTGATGCCGGTGCTGCTGTTCCTCATCATCTTCTTCTGGACCCCGCCGCATTTCTGGGCGCTCGCCCTGTTCGTCGAGACTGACTATGCGGCGGCCGGCATTCCGATGATGCCGGTGGTCGCCGGGCACAAGTCCACCCGCCGTCAGATCCTGGTCTATGCGCTGCTGCTCTTGCCGATCACGTTGGCGCCGTTCTGGCTGCACGTGGCGGGCTGGCTCTATGGGGTCAGCGCGCTGGTGCTTTCGGGCCTGTTCGTGCTGCTGGCGCTGCGGGTCGCGGTGTTCCGCGGCGCGGCCGGCGATATGGACATGGCGCCCGAAAAGCGCCTGTTCGCCTATTCCGTGCTCTATCTTTTCGTGCTGTTCGCCGCGCTGGTGGCGGACCGCCTTATCCTGGGATGACCCACATGGACCTGCCCCCCGATCCCGAAGCCGAACGCCGCCGCATCCAGCGCGGTCGCAACGTTGCGCTTGGCCTGGTGCTGGCCGGGCTGGCGGTGCTGTTCTTCCTGATCACCATCGCCAAGATCCACAAGTAAGCCGATGAGCACCGTGGTTCCCGATGTGCGCCGCAACCGCCGGGTCGGGCTGATCGCGCTGGTTGGCGCGCTGGCCATGCTGGCGCTGGGCTTCGCGGCCGTGCCGCTGTACCGGATGTTCTGCCAGGTCACCGGCTTTGGCGGCACCACCATGCGGGCCACCGCGGCCGAAGCCAGCAAGGTCAAGGTGGCTGCGGGCACGATTTCGGTGCGTTTCGATGCCAATCTCGATCGCGACATGCCGTGGCGCTTTGCGCCCGAGCAGGTCACCCAGGACATGCGAATCGGCACCCGCAAGATGGCCTATTTCAAGGCCGAAAACCTGTCGGACCATGCGATCACCGGGGTTGCCAGCTTCAACGTGACGCCCGAACAGGTGGGCAAGTATTTCAAGAAGGTGCAGTGCTTCTGCTTCAATCGGCAGACCCTTCAGCCGCATCAGTCGATCGATATGCCGGTGATCTACTTCGTCGATCCGGCGATCCTCGATGATCCCGAGGCGAAGGACGTGCAGCAGATCACGCTGAGCTACACTTTCCACATAGCTGCCGATGACCCTTCAAAGGCACTGGACCGGGCCGGTCCGGCGCGATAAGGGCGAAGCGAAATTACGCCTGTGCACTATCCGCCAGGCTCAAGGATCAACGGGGACGAAAGCGTCATGGCTGGTACGAAGAACCACGATTTCCACATCCTTCCGCCGGACATCGTCCCGCTGGCAACCACGCTGGGGGCCTTCACCTTCACCAGCGGCATGGTGCTGATGATGCACAAGATGCCGGGCGGCAAGTTCGTGCCGTGGCTCGGCCTCGCGCTGCTGCTGGCCTCGATGTTCCAGTGGTTCTCGAACATCATCCGCGAAGCCCACGCTGGCGATCACACCCCGGTGGTGCAGCTGCACCAGCGTTACGGGATGATCCTGTTCATCGCTTCGGAAGTGATGTTCTTCGCGGGCTGGTTCTGGGCCTTCTTCGATTTCTCGCTGTTCCCCGACAAGATCGCGGAAGTGGTTGGTGGCCAGTGGCCGCCCAAGGCGATCGAAGCGGTGATGAACCCGTTCGACCTGCCGCTGCTCAACACGCTGATCCTGCTGTGCTCGGGCACCACGGTGACCTGGGCCCACCACAGCCTGATCCACGGTGACCGCGACGGCCTGAAGAAGGGCCTGTGGGCGACCATCGCGCTGGGCCTGCTGTTCAGCTCGATCCAGGCTTACGAATATGCCCACGCGCCGTTCGACTTCGGCGGTAACACCTACAGCTCGGCCTTCTACATGGCGACCGGCTTCCACGGCTTCCACGTGCTGGTCGGCACGATCTTCCTGATCGTCTGCCTCAAGCGCGCCTACAACGGCGACTTCACGCCCAAGCAGCACTTCGGCTTCGAAGCTGCCGCCTGGTACTGGCACTTCGTCGACGTGGTGTGGCTGTTCCTGTTCGTCGCAGTCTATGTCTGGGGCGGCTGGGGCTATCCCACCCACTAAGATGGCTGACAGCGATCACGCTTCGAAGGGGCAGCCCGGCATCGCCGCGGCTGCCCTTTTCGGTCTGTGCCCGAGCTGCGGCGAAAAGACGCTGTTTGCGGGCCTGGCCAAATTCGCGCCGCGGTGCCGTGCCTGCGGGCTCGACATTGCCGGCTACAATGTCGGCGATGGCCCGGCGGCGTTCCTGACCATGGTGATCGGCGCGCTGGTGCTGGGCCTGGCGCTGTGGCTTGAATTCGGGGTTCACCCCCCGGTCTGGGTCCATGTCCTGCTGTGGCCGCCGCTGGTGGCCGGGCTGACGCTGGGCGGGCTGCGGGTCAGCAAGGCCGCGCTGCTCGCCGCCGAGGTTCAGCGCAAGGCCCGCGAGGCGACCGGCGATGATCTGCGCGGCGAGGATTGACCATGCGGCGCATTCCCCTGATCCCGACGCTGATCGTGCTGGTTGCGGTGGGCGTGATGCTGCGGCTTGGGTTCTGGCAGCTTGACCGGCTCCACCAGAAAGAAGCGATGCTGGCCGAATATCGCGCCGCGCTGGCCGATCCGGCGCTGCACCCGTTGAACGGTTCGGGCTGGCCGCCGCCCTACAGCCGGGTTGAACTGACTTGCCAGCAGGTGGCGGAGCCTTCGGCCCGTTCGGGCCGCAACAGCCACGGCCAGGCGGGCTGGGCCCATGTGGTGCGCTGCACCTATGCCGGCAACATCTGGGGTTATGTCGTGCTGGGCTGGTCGGCCACGCCCGATGCGGTGAACTGGCCCGGCGGCAAGGTTACCGGCACCCTCTTGGGGCGCGGCGACCGGGCCGAAGTGATCGCCGATCCGCCGCTTGCCGGGCTGGCTGCCAATGCCCGGCCCGACCCGGCCGATCTGCCCAACAACCACCTGTCCTATGCGGTGCAATGGTTCCTGTTCGCGGCGACCGCGCTGGTCATCTATGGCATCGCCCTGCGCAAGCGCCTTGCCGCAGCGGGCGAGGGGGGCTAACGGCCCTTCGCAATGGACTATATCTCGACCCGAGGAAGCGCCCCGGCGCTCGATTTCGAAGGCGCGACGCTGGCGGGCCTCGCCAGCGACGGCGGGCTCTATGTGCCGCGTGAGTGGCCGCGGTTCTCGAAAGACGAAATCGCGGCCATGGCCGGGCTGCCCTATGCCGAACTGGCGGCGCGGATCATGCAGCCTTTCGTGGGCGATAGCCTGACGAGCGAACGCCTGCTCGAACTCACCACCCAGGCCTATGGCCGCTTCGCGCACAAGGCGGTGACCCCGCTCAAGCAGCTCGATGAACAGCAGTGGCTGCTGGAACTGTTCCATGGGCCGACGCTGGCCTTCAAGGATGTGGCGCTGCAACTGCTCGGCCTGCTGTTCGAGGAATTCCTCGGGCGCGGCGGCGATCCGCTGACCATCGTTGGCGCCACTTCGGGCGATACTGGTTCGGCCGCGATCGATGCAGTGGCGGGCCGCGCGCGGGTCGATATCTTCATGCTCCACCCCAAGGGCCGCGTGTCGGACGTTCAGCGCCGGCAGATGACCACGGTGCTGGCGCCCAACGTCCACAACATCGCGATCGAAGGCACGTTTGACGATGCCCAGGCGATGGTGAAGCGGATGTTCAACGATTCCGCCATGACCAGCCGGTTCAGCATCGGCGCGGTCAATTCGATCAACTGGGCGCGCCTGATGGCGCAGGTGGTCTATTACTTTGCCGCCGGGCTGCAGCTGGGCGCGCCGCACCGCGAAGTGGCCTTTGCGGTGCCGACCGGCAATTTTGGCGATGTTTTCGCGGGCTATGTCGCAGCCCAGATGGGTCTGCCGGTGGCCCGGCTGATCGTGGCGACCAACGTCAACGACATCCTCCACCGCGCGCTGTCGAGCGGGGACTATTCGGCCGGAACGGTCACGCCCACCGCCGCGCCGTCGATGGATATCCAGGTGTCCTCGAACTTCGAGCGCCTGCTGTTCGATCTCAATGGCCGCGATGGCAAGGCCCTGGCCGAACAGATGGCGACCTTCGAGGCGACCCGCGCGATGCAGCTGACCAATGCCCAGCGCGAAGGCGCGGCCAAGCTGTTCAGCAGCGCCCGCGCCGACGCCGACGCGATGGCCGAAGCCATCCGCTGGGCCTGGGAAGAAACCGGCGAACTGCTGGATCCGCACACCGCGATCGGCCTGCACGCCGCGCGCACCGCCGGTCTGCCCAAGGACGTGCCGGTGGTGACCCTGGCCACGGCCCATCCCGCCAAGTTCCGCGACGCGGTTGAACGCGCCACTGGCCAGCGCCCGTCGCTGCCGGCCCGGATCGGGGATCTGTTCGAGCGCGAGGAGCGCATGGCCGAACTGCCGGGCGATTACGGCGCGATTGCCGATTACATTGCCGCTCACGCGATTGCGCGGGGGTAAATGGCCCGGCTTGAGACCCAGCCGGTCGTTCTCGCCGGAGAAGGCTGGGACGATTACGGGCTGATCGACAGCGGTCACGGCCGCAAGTTCGAACGCTATGGCGCTTACCGCTTCGTGCGGCCCGAGCCGCAGGCGATGTGGACCCCGCGCAGCGAGGCGTGGGACGCCCACGGCGAATTCGTGCCCGGATCGGACGAGGACGGCGGCGGGCGCTGGCAGTTCGACAAGCCGGTTCCGCGCGAAGGCTGGCCGCTGGCGTGGAACGAGGTGGGCTTTACCGCCCAGTGCACGCCGTTCCGCCACCTGGGCTTCTTCCCCGACATGGCCCCGGTGTGGGACTGGATGGGCGAGCAGCTGGCGGGCAAGGACGATGCCCAGACCATGAACCTGTTCGGCTATACCGGGGTTGGCACGCTGGCCCTGTCGCGGTTCGGCCCGGTCACCCATGTCGATGCCAGCAAGAAATCGGTCGCCCAGGCCCGCGCCAATGCCGCGCTTTCGGGGCTTGAGGCGCGCCCGGTGCGCTGGATCATCGATGATGCGGCGAAATTCACCGCGCGCGAAGTGCGCCGCGGCAAGCGCTATGACGGGATCATTCTTGATCCGCCCAAGTTCGGGCGCGGCCCCGAGGGCGAGGTCTGGCGGCTGGAAGAACACCTGCCGGGGCTGGTCCATGATTGCGCCCGGTTGCTCGATTCGGAGAGCCGCTTCCTGTTCCTGACGGTCTATGCGGTGCGGATGTCGTCGCTGGCGATTGCGGGGCTCTTGGCCGAGGCTTGTGCCGACCTGCCCGGCGTGATCGAACATGGCGATCTGGCGGTGCGCGAGGACGGCGAGGGGCGGCTCCTTCCCACCGCGATCTTCGCCCGCTGGCGCAGCACCTAGACTGACTGCAATTTAGTAAGTAAGGCATACTAATTATGGCCGACAGTCTGATCCTCGAAGTTGCCGATTTCGAACATGATGTCCTCACCGGCATCTATTCGGAGGAAACCGGCCGCCCGCAGCCGCTGCGCTTCACCATCTCGGTGCGCTTCACCCCGGCCCCCCGGTTCGAGCCGGACAGCCCGCTTGAAGCCAGCAAGAATTACATGGACCTCAAGTTCGCAGCCTCCGAAGCGCTGCCCGCCGGGGTCCACTTCAAGCTGATCGAGGCCGTAGCCGATCACATCTGCGATACGCTGTTCCTGCAGGATAGCCGGGTCGAGGCCGTGACGGTCAAGATCGTCAAGCTGGCGATCAGCGAGAACGGCGAAAAGATCGGCATGACGCTGACCCGCGAGCGCAAGTGATGCAGGCCATCCGGATCGAAGGGCTGCCCGAAGATCCGCTGGCCGCCGCTGCCCAGTTCCACGCCGAAATCCTGCCTGGGCTGCGCGCGCCAGGCGATGACCTGCTGCTGGTTTTTGCGCCGGCCGATCACGCCCACCGGGGCTGGCGGCTGGCAGCGGTGCAGGGGCTGGCGCGGTCTGCCGTGCCGCGCCGGGTCAACGGCGTGACCGCGGCAAGCCCCGCCGCGATCGATTCGGCCATCGCCTTCCTGGCCGCCGCCCCGGGGGTGACCGGGCAATACCTGACGCTGGATGACGCGGGGGCCGGCTCCGTGCTATCTTCGCCGCAATGAGCACGGCTGCGCCCCTTGTTGATCAGTTCCAGCGCCGGATTTCCTATCTGCGCCTGTCGGTGACCGATCGCTGCGATCTGCGCTGCACCTATTGCATGCCCGAACGCCAGACCTTCCTGACGCGCAAGGACGTGCTCAGCCTTGAGGAACTGCACCGGCTGGCGCTGGGCTTCATCGATCGCGGGGTGACCAAGCTGCGCCTCACCGGCGGGGAACCGCTCGGGCGGCGCGACATGATCGAACTGGTCCGCGCGCTGGGGCGCAAGCTCGGGCAGGGGCTCGACGAACTGACGCTGACCACCAACGCGACCCGGCTGGCCGAATTCGCGAACGACCTGGCGGCGGCGGGGATGCGGCGGATCAACGTGTCGCTCGACACGCTCGACCGGGCGACCTTTGCCCGGCTCGCGCGGCGTGACAGTCTGCCCCAGGTGCTGGAAGGGATCGCTGCCGCGCGTGGCGCGGGCCTTGCGGTCAAGCTCAACACCGTGGCGCTCAAGGGCATCAACGAGGATGAAATTCCGGCGCTGATCAAATGGGCGCATGGGCAGGGGATGGAACTGACCCTGATCGAGGTCATGCCGCTGGGCGAGGTCGAGGGGGACCGGTTTGATCACTACCTGCCGCTGACCAAGGTTCGCGCCGATCTGGAGCAGCGCTATGCGCTGTCCCCCAGCGCGCACCGCAGCGGCGGCCCGGCGCGCTATGTCGACGTGGCCGAAACCGGCGGACGGCTGGGCTTCATTACCCCGCTGACCCAGAATTTCTGCGATGGCTGCAACCGGGTGCGGGTCACCGCCACCGGGCAGCTTCACCCGTGCCTGGGCGGCGTGGAGCAGGTGGACCTGCGCGGCGCGCTGCGCTCGGCCGATCCCGATGCCGCGCTGGCCGGCGCGCTCGATGCGGCGATGCGGATCAAGCCCGAACGGCACCACTTCGTGATCGACGGCCCCGGCGGCGCGCCCGCGTTGGCGCGGCACATGTCGATGACCGGGGGCTGAAGGCATGGCAACGCTGGTGTTCCTGGGCCGGCTGGCCGACCTTGCCGGGGCGGCTGCGCGCGAAGTGGCAGGCGGCCCGCTCGACGCGGTGCTGGCCGGGCTCGAACCCGAACTGGCTTTGGCGCTGCTCGATGAACGGGTGCGAATCGCGCTCAACGGCGAACTGGTCGGCGAACGGTCGATCACGCTGGCGGCGGGTGATGAACTGGCCTTCCTGCCGCCGGTCAGCGGCGGCTGACATGGGCGCCGATGTTCGCCTGCTGACGGCTCCGTTTGATCCCGCGGCAGAACTGGCCGCGTTCACCGCCGCGCATCCGCAGGCGGGCGGGGTGGTCAGCTTTCTCGGGCAGGTCCGCGCCGATGGCGGGGTAGAGGCGCTGGAATTGCAGCACTATGCCCCGCTGACCCTGCCGGGCATGACGGCCCTGGGCCAGGCCGTGCTCGGGCGCTGGTCGCTTGATGGGGTGCTGATCCTCCATCGCAGCGGGACAATGGCCCCGGCCGAGCCGATCGTGCTGGTGGCCGCCGCTGCGCGCCACCGCCGCGATGCCTTCGCCGCGGCGGATTTCGCCATGGATCATCTCAAAAGCGAATCGTGGTTCTGGAAGCGGGAGAAGTCGGGCGGAGTCTGGCGCTGGATCGAACCGCGCGAGGCCGATTATGCCGATCTCGCCCGCTGGGGATAGGGGCCCGCTGGGGTTAGTGCGCCAGTCCGTCCCGAAGCTGGGTAAGCACGCGATCTTCACTGGCCACCAGGGCCGTCACCCGGTCGCGCGCGTCTGAAATTGCGGCGGTATCGCTGCCTTCGATCCGGGCCTTGGCGAACAGCGCATCGATATCCGCCAGTGCAATCATCGCATCGCTGCGGGCCGATTCGAGATCGGCCACGGCAACCGTTGCCACGGCCCAGGCCTCACCCGCCAGGGGGGCGCCGCGAGCCGCCGAAACCAGCGTGCGCGCGCGCGCTTCGCGCTGGTGGAATCGGGCATCGGCGCTGGCCGCCTGGGCCTGTGCCGCATCGACCCGTGACAGCACTTCGGCGCCGGGGGCGGCGGGCGCTGCGGCAGTATCGGTCGGGGCCGCAACCGGCGCGGATCCGCTGATTCGCTCGATCGGGCGGCGCGCCAGCGAGGGATAGCCGGCCTTGGCGGAAGCGCAGGCCGTCAGCGCCAGCGGGGCGGTGACAAGCAGGAACAGGGCGATCGGGCGGTGCATGGCCGTGCCATAGCATGGGTGGGGCGTGATGCCAGCGGTGCCAGTCAGATTTCTGCCCGGCGCGGGGCGCTTCATGCGTTGACAGTAGCGGGCGGTTGGACTAGGGGCAGCCCTTCTTCGGGCACCCCTGTCTTCGGGCGGGGCGTCCGGTGCGCTGCTCATAAGGGCAGGGCAACGCAAGTTTGATGAACGGATAAGATCACCATGTTCGCAGTAGTGCGCACGGGCGGCAAGCAGTACCGGGTTGCCGCCGGAGACAAGATCGCGGTTGAAAAGCTGGCTGGTGAAGCCGGTGATACGGTTACGCTGGGCGATGTCCTGCTGGCCGGTGACGGCGGTGAGATCAAGGACGCCGCGGGCGTGACTGTTTCGGCTGAAATCATCGCCCAGGCGAAGTCGGAAAAGGTGATCGTCTTCAAGAAGCGTCGCCGGCACAACTATCGCCGCCGCAACGGCCATCGCCAGCAGATGACCCTGCTGCGCATCTTGGCGGTTGGCGCTGGTGAAGCGAAGAAGGCTGCGCCCAAGAAGGCTGCCGCCAAGAAGGCCGATGCGGCCGAAGCTGCTGAATAAGTTCTCGGAGTAGTACGACATGGCACACAAGAAAGCAGGCGGCTCCTCGCGTAACGGTCGTGATTCGGCCGGCCGTCGCCTTGGCGTCAAGAAGTTCGGCGGTCAGGAAGTGATCGGCGGCAACATCATCGTGCGTCAGCGCGGGACCAAGGTCTATCCGGGTGCCAACGTTGGCATCGGCAAGGATCACACCCTGTTCGCGCTCGCCGAAGGTCGCGTGCGTTTCCACGACGGCAAGCTTGGTCGCAAGTACGTGTCCGTCGATATGGCAGTCGCCGCCGAATAATCGGATGGTCGCTATCGGGCCGTCCTTGATGGGATGGCCCCCGCCGGGGCGATAGTTCCGGCAGAAACGAGGGAGAGGGCCAGGCCCGTCTCCCTTTTTTCGTCTCTCCCTCAGCACGACTCGCTCGAAGCGCCCCTTGCGGGATGCGTTCCGCCGCGAGCCGTAATGCCATTGTCACGCATCCGGCCTAGGAGCCGGTGCGGGGCGGATGAAGGGAGTACGAAAGATGTTCATTCGCAGTGAACGCCTGTTCCTGAGGCCCGGCTGGCCCGAGGACTGGGAAGAAATTCTGGACCGGATCGATGACGAGGCGGTCGTGCGCAACCTCGCGCTGGCACCGTGGCCCTATACCGCGGCCGATGCGCGTTCGTTCGCCCGCCAGCCGCAGGATGCCCGCCTGCCGCATTTCGTCGTGACCCTGCCGACCAGCGCCCGCCCGGCCGAGATCATTGGCGCGGTTGGGCTGCAGCGCGGTGAGGACGGGGCCGAACTCGGCTACTGGATCGCGCGCGATTACTGGAACCGTGGCTATGCCACCGAGGCGACCCGTGCGGTGCTGGGCCTGGCCCGCACGCTTGGCCACCGCCGGATCGGGGCGAGCCACTTTCTGGATAACCCGGCTTCGGGGCGGGTGCTGCGCAAGGCGGGTTTCCGCCCGACCGGCGAAGTGCGCCCGCGCCCCAGCCTGGCCCGCGGGGGCAGCGTGCCCGCAGTGCAGCACGCGATCGACCTTGATGGGCCGTGCAATTGCGACGGGTCGGACGATGGCGTTCCGGCCATGCGCGCCGCCTGATACAAAAAGGGGCTCCAGCCGGCCGGCGGGAGCCCCTTTGCTATTGGTTTGGCGGCAGTCCGCTCAGGCGGTAGCCGGCATCGCCGCGTCGGGAAATTCGCTTTCCGCCTTGCCGATCAGGGCGCGGTCATCGTGGTTCCACGGGTGGAAGCCCGGCATGAAATAGGCAAACCACGGCCCGATGATCTTGCGCAGCACCCCGGGGGTGCCGAACAGATACCAGGCGAGCTTCAGCTTGACGCGCGTGCCGGTGATCCCGTCTTGCGCCAGCAGATCGAGCGTGTCGTTCCAGCGGTTGGCGATGAAGTTCTTGGTGATGACCAGCATCATCAAGGACTTCAATTTCCAGCGCTTGCCCCGGCTCCAGTCCTTGGTGGCGTGGAGATAGGTGTCAAAGGCAACGCCCTTGTGCTCGATCTCTTCCATCGCGTGCCAGCGCCACATTGCTGCGGTTTCCGGCTCGGCGTTGGCGAAGTGCTTGGGATTGGCCAGGAATTCGTGGGCCATGATCGCGGTATAGTGTTCCAGCGCGATGGTCGCGGCAAGGTTCACCACTGGCGGGCGCTCCTTGATCAGCGCCATCATCTCTTCCAGCCGGCGATCGATCTTGTCCATGTCATAGCCGGCTTCGGCGGCGGCCTTGTTGAACACCACGTGTTCGCGGGTGTGGTTGATTTCCTGCTTCACGAAGGCGCGAATCTCGGCCTCGAGCTTGGGCGAGGCGCCATCGCGGAACGCCTTTACGGCTTCGATGAACATCGCCTCGCCGCGCGGGAACGTGGCGGAAAGGGCGTTGTGCCAGGCCGTGGCGATCGGATCGCCGCCCAGCCACCAGCGCGACGGGCGCTGCTTGCGGCCGAACCGTTCGTCGCGGACGGTGATGACAAGATCTGCCGGGGTGGGAACAGCCGTATTGCCCGAAGCCAGCGCGGGTTCTACGTCGGTGGAGATGCGGGTGGGTGCGTTCATGCCTGCCGATGTAGAGTAACTTACACCGATGTCAATAAGAAAGCGCCTGACCCAGGAAGAGAGCCGCCTTGCGGCGCTGGAAGCCGCGCGCGGCCTGCTGATAGAGTTGGGCCCGCAGGCCGTGACGCTGAAAGCCGTGGCCGCGCGAATCGGGCGGACCCATGCCAACCTGCTGCATCATTTCGGTTCGGCGGCGGGCCTGCAAAAGGCGCTGGCCGAATTTCACGCCGAACAGGTTTGCGATGTGATCGCCGAAACGGTGAAGGCCAACCGTGCCGGGCAGGGTTCGCCACGGCAGGTGGTGGATCTCGCCTTCGATGCCTTTGACCGCGAAGGTGGGGCGGCGCTGGCCGGGTGGATGCTGCTGCACGGCAACGAGGACGCGCTCGACCCCTTGGTCGAGGTGATCCACGATCTGGTCGATGAACTCGATGAACTGGGCAGCGGGCAGATGCGCCCGGCCGCCCACGCGCTGTGTCTGATGGCGCTGGGTGATGCGATGCTGGGGGCGCCGCTGACCCGTTCGCTCGAACTGCCGCGCACTTCGGCGCGCGATACCGCGACCCAGATGCTGGTCGATGCGGCGATCAAGGCCGGGTTCATTCCCGCCGAGGCGGGCTGAGACTTAGCCCAGCTCAAGCCAGGCGGGGCGGATTTCCGCGCCGATATCCTCGATCCGCAGGTGGTCGATCGCCAGTCCCAGCGCGGGATAGGCGGCACGCTGCCGGTCCGGCCTGCTGGCGGCCAGCGGCACCACGATCAACCGGCGATTGACCTTCTGGCGCCAGTTCATCCGCGCGGTGTTTTCCTGGCCGACATAGCAGCCCTTGGTGAAGCTGACCCCGTTCAGTTCCAGCGCATTGCATTCCAGCCACAGCACTTCGCCATCGCCCAGCTCCGCGCGGCCTTCGCAGACGCCGTGGGCGAGCCGCTGGGCCAGCCATGCGGCATCGGCGCTATTGCCCGCGTTTGCGCCGATCCAGCGCTGGCCCAGTGCCGCCAGCCGGGGATCGGGCGAGGGGCCGGTGCCCACCTGCCAGTGAACGCCCCGCGTATCGTCGCGCGCAATCGCGATCTTGCGGCGCAGCCGGTAGAGCGCGAGGCGTTTTACCAGCGCATCGGCGGCATCGGCCTCGCAATCGAGCAGCAAGCCATCTGCATCGGCCCAGACGATAAAGTCGAACAGCACCTTGCCCTGCGGCGAGAGCAGCGCCGCCCAGACCGGCAGTGCGCCCGCCACGTCATTGGTCACCAAGCCTTGCAGGAAGGCGCGCACGTCTTCGTCCTCCGCTTGCGGGGAGAGGCGGATCAGGGCGCGGGCGGCGAGCAGGGTGGCGGTCATCGCCGCCCTAGGTGGCGATCCGCGGCCACTTGCGCAAGCGGCGGTTTAGAGGTCCATCGCCAGCCAGACCGAAACGTTGCGCTTGGTGTTGTAGGCATAGACCCCGCTGGCCACCGGGATCACTTCATAGGCATTGAAGATGTTGAACAGCGTGACCCGCGCGGTCACCGGCTTGCCGCCCAGCTCGAACTTGTAGCGCGCGCCCATGCCGATGCGGGTCGATCCGGGCGCATAGAGGCTGTTGTCGACCGTGGCATAGGCCCCGGCATCGTGATTGACATAGGCATCGAGCGTCAGGGCCTTGGCAAAGGGCAGGGTCCAGTTGACGTTGAAGCGGGTGCGCAGCCGCTGCTGGTTGACCGGGTGCCGGCCGATCGCCTGGGCGATGCTGGGCGAGGCTTCGACCGTCGGATCAAGATAGACCCCGCCCGCCACCACGCGCAGGTCCGGGGTGACGTTGCTGGTGAGCGAGAATTCGAAGCCCTTGTGCGTCTCATCCCCGAGCAGGCCAAAGCAGTTGGCCTGGTCGATGTCGATGAACGGTTTGCGGATCCAGAAGTAGCCAAGGATCAGCGTGGTGTCCTTGACCGGCGAGAAGCGCAGCCCGACATCGTATTGCCGGGTGCGGATCGCGGGCAGCACCTGATAGGCATTGGCGGCATAGCCCGGCGCGCTGCCCGCATCTTCGAGCCCGCGCACGAAGCTGCCGTAGAGCGTCAGCCCCTTGGCAAGATCGAGTGCCGCGCTGGCGCTGGGCAGGGTCACGTCGCTGGTCCCGCTGGTAACCGGCACGCCCGGATTGGCCACGCGCTTGACGTAATGGCTGCGCTGCACGGCCAGGGTCAGTTCGCCCAGCCCCTTCCAGGCCAGCGAATAGCCGATCCCGCCCGTTACCTGCCGGGTTTCATCGCCGGTCTGCGGGTGGAAGGTGAACTGCGGGCGCGGGGCGTGGATCACCTGGTTCAGCGCGCTGCTGCCCACGATCTGCGAATCCCCGCCGCCATAGGTGGCGTCGATCGATCGGCCGCGCAGCGCCGCGGTGATCAGGTGTTGGCGCGGCCCGTCGCTGAACCGGCGCGACAGGCGCAGCTCGCCGCTCCACGAGGCCGACTGGTTGCCGGGGTTGGCGTGGATCAGGCGGTCGGTCGAACTGTCGGGATTGATCAGGACGATGTTCGAAAAGCCCGGATCGCCGTGGTAGGACGAATGGAACAGCCCCGCGCGCAGTGTCCAGTTGCCAAGATTGGCGTGGCCCACCGTGCCGAAGGTGTCACTGTGGCTGCTGCTGGTGACCCAGTCCGGCCCGGGATAGCGGCCCCATTCGATCCGCGGCGGCAGAAAGGCACCGGTCGGGATGTAGATTGCCGAAGGCGTCTCGTCGCTGTTCTGCTGGCGGTTGTAGAAGGCCAGCACCTCGATCCCCTTGGCCGGGCGCCAGCGCGGCACGATCCCCATGTTGTAGCCCTTGGAGCCGCCGCCGTTGTTGTAGTGGTTGTTGAACGCGCCAAAGCCGGCGTTGACGCTCAGTTCCTTGTCGATCACCGGCATCTGCACGTCGACTTCCAGCCCGGCCGTGCCGAAGCTGTCGGCCGAGATGAACGGGCTGACGATGAAGCGGTCGCCCGCCTTCTTCAGTTGCAGGTCGACGATCCCGGTGGGGGCGGGGAAGGCATAGCCCTGGGCCGCCGTGCCGACGCGGATCGTCTCGCCGTCGATCACCCGGTTGCCGAGCCCGCCCTGGATGTCGAAATGCATCCCTTCCATGCGGAAGTTTCCGGCATTGCCGGGCGAAAAGCCGCGCACGTTGCCTTCGTCATAGACGCCGATGCTCTCGTGCCCGACCGAGGTGCCAAATGCATCTTCGGCGGATTCCACGGCATTGTCGGCTGCTTCCTGGGCGCGGGCTGCCGTGGGCAGCGCCAGCGCGGCCAGCAGGGGCAAGATCAGCGACGGGCGCGGGGCGGGAAGCGGCATGGGATGAATGTCCTCGGGGCAAATGCATGGTGCATTGCCTGACTAATACACCTGGTCCGATGGCGCGGCCCCCGTTCGACCAAGGCGCGATGGGGCCTGATGAACGGCAGGGCTTTGGCAAATGCGCGCCGGCTGTGGCATGGGCTGGCCATGTCGAATCGCATCACCATCCGCCGCCCCGATGACTGGCACGTCCACCTGCGCGATGGCGCAGTGCTGCAGGGCGTGGCCGCCTATACCGCGCGCCAGTTCGCCCGGGCGATCGTGATGCCCAATCTTGCCCCGCCGGCAACCACGGTCGATGCGGTGGCGGCCTATCGCACGCGGATCATGGCGGCCCTGCCGCAGGGCAGCGATTTCACGCCGCTGATGACCTGCTATCTCACCGACGGGATCGACCCTGATGAGATCGCGCGCGGCTACCGCGAAGGCGTGTTCACCGCGGCCAAGCTCTATCCCGCCCATGCCACCACCGGGTCAGCCCACGGCGTGACCGATATTGCCCATATCCGCCCGGCGCTGGAGCGGATGGCGCAGATCGGGATGCCGCTGCTGGTCCACGGCGAAGTGACCGATCACGATGTCGATATTTTCGACCGTGAGGCGGTGTTCATCGATCGCACCCTGGCCGGGCTGGTCCGCGACCTGCCCGAACTCAAAGTGGTGTTCGAACACATCACCACCGAAGAGGCGGCGCAGTTCGTGACCGAGGCCGGCGCCAACGTGGCCGCGACGATCACCCCGCAGCACCTCCAGATCAACCGCAACGCCATGCTGGTGGGCGGGATCCGCCCGCACGCCTATTGCCTGCCGGTGGCCAAGCGCGAAAAGCACCGGCTGGCGCTGCGCAAGGCGGCGACTTCGGGCAACCCCAAGTTCTTCCTCGGCACTGATACCGCGCCGCATGCCCGCCATCTGAAGGAAGCGGCCTGCGGCTGCGCCGGGCTGTTCAACGCGCCCTATGCGCTGGAAAGCTATGTCACGGTGTTCGACGAGGAAGGCGCGCTCGGCACGTTCGAGGGCTTTGCTTCGGAACACGGCCCGCGCTTCTATGGCCTGCCGCTCAACGAAGGCACCGTGACGCTTGAGCGCGGCGCGGTGGAAGTGCCGGGCGAAATCGACGCCAATGGCACGGCAATCGTCCCGTTCCACGCCGGCGAGACGCTGGGGTGGAGGTTTGTCGGCTAAGAGTGTGTCATGCCCTAGAGCGGACTTGCCGGACACGACAACGTTGCGGACATTGATGTTTGTAAGCAAACTGGGTGGATGCCGGACGAGGGTTATCAACCAAGCACTACGCGTGGAGGTTTCTGCGGCTGCCTGACGGCGGCCCTTGTCGGGATACCTCTATTCGCTCTAGTTCTGTTAATTAGCGCGCTCGGCGATTGCTTGCCTGATGTGCCTTGCAGCCACAGCATAAGCCTTCCTCTGGTAGGCGGGGTGGCGTTCATTGCAGCCGTGGCTGGCTTCTCAGTTCGAGCAGTTATAAATCGCTTTTGGTCGCGCAACATGGGCGACAGCTAACCCCAACTTCCCGGCCAAACAACTCGTCCCGGAGACATACCAATAGCGGCCACTCGTCCAGCTTTAATGCCTAGGTCCCGACCTTTGCCCGGCGCGCCACCAGATCCCAGACAAACAGCGCAATCGCCGCCCAGATGATTGCAAAGCTGGCCAGTTGTAGATGATCGAGCGGCTTGTCGAACACGGTCACGCCCAGCACGAAGACCACCGTGGGCGAACTGAACTGCAGCATCCCCAGCACGCTGAAATCCATCCGCCGGGCGGCAATCGCGAACAGCAGCAGCGGCACCGCCGTGACCAGCCCGGCGCAGGCGATCAGCAGGCTGAGCCCCGTATCGTGGCCAAAGCTGGACCCGGCGGGCGAAGAGGCGAACCACAGCGCGCCGACCGCCGCCAGCGGCGCAAGGATCATTGTCTCGATGGTCAGTCCGGGAACCGAGCCGATCGGCACGATCTTGCGGACAAAGCCATAGCTCAGCCAGCTCAGCGCCATGGCCATCGAGATGCCGAGCATGTCGAGCTGGCCCCAGCCGAGCAGCGCCACGCCCACCCCTGAAAGGGCCACTGCCTCCCATTGCCGGGGGCTGAGCCGCTCTTTCAGCAGCAGCGTGCCAGCCAGCACCTGCAGCAGCGGGGTCATGTAATAGCCAAAGCTGGCGGCAAAGACGTGGCCCGACTGGATCGCATAGACATAGACCAGCCAATTGGTGCCGATCAGCAGCGCACTGAGCACCAGCATCCGCAGCACTTTCCAGTTGCCGAGGGCGGCGATCAGTTCGCCGGTCTGGCCGCGCAGGGCGATGAACAGCGCGCAGAACGGCAGGGTGAACAGCACCCGCCAGCTGACGAATTCAAACGCCGGCACCACGTGCACCAGCCGCAGGTAGAGCGGCAGCAGCCCCCAGACCAGATGCGCGCCAAGCGCGAAAGGCAATCCGGAACGGCGGGGCTGGGCAGGGTCGGCATGCATCCGCCCGGCGGTAAAGCGCTGCGCCGTGCCGTGCAAGGTGGGCCGCGAATGGCACAGCGCGTTGCCGTGGGTTCAGACTTTCGGTCTTATAAGTGTTTTTGCGCAGTTCCCGGGTCGCGGGAAGTTGGCTGCGCGGGCACCCCCGACGCGCGCACCGCGCCAGCGTCGGGGGTGTCTATACTTGGCGCAAGGCGTTGACTTGACTAACAGGTTGGCATGATCCGCATCGTGTCGCCTCGCTCCGTCCTGCCCGCTGTGTTTGCGATGCTGGTGCTGGCGGGCTGCCAGGGTGGCGACAAGGCGGAGGATCCGCTGGCCGAACGCGACCCGGCGGTAACCGGCGCACTATCCGATCCGATCATGGCCGATCCCGATCTGGCAAGCCAGAACCGGGGCAGTTCGGCGCTTTCGGGCGGCGGCCCGGCCAGCGGCGAAGTGCCCCCGTTCAAACGCGGCGCTGACGAGATCGAGGCGGCCAAGGCTGCGGCGCTGGACGCGGCGGGGGGCGCGATCGGTGCGGCGCCGGCTGCAACCGCGCGGTTGGCGCAATCACCGCTGGCGCGCCCTGCAATGGCAAGGTGACCTATTCGTTCGGCTGGGCGGCCCGGTTGGCCGCGCCCTTCACGCCCTATCCGCGCGGCCACGTGCAGGAAGCGGCGGGCAGCGACGCGGCCGGGTGCCGGCTGCGCGCGGTCAACTATGTCACCCCGGTCGATCTGCCGGCGGTGCTTGATTTTCACTATGCCATGCTGCGCCGCGCCGGCCTTGCCCCCGAGCATCGCCAGGAGGGGGATGACGAGGTGCTGGCTGGGACGGGGGCGGGCAAGGGCTTTGCCATCCACCTGCGCGCGCGCGCCGACAGCTTCACCGAGGTCGATCTCGTGACCAGCGGATATTGACCGCGCTCAGGCTTCCCTGAGGCCGACCCCGATCATCGCGCGGGGCTGTTCCATCTCGGTCGAAGCGACCGGGTAGGCGCAGTAATCGGCGGCGTAATAGGCGCTGGGGCGGTGGTTGCCCGACAGGCCGACCCCGCCGAACGGCGCGGCCGAGGAGGCGCCATTGGTCGGGCGGTTCCAGTTGATCACCCCGGCGCGGATATTGGCCCAGAACCGGTTGTATTCCTGCGGCGTGCCGCCGACCAGCGAGGCCGAGAGGCCAAAGCGGGTGTTGTTGGCCTCGGCGATCGCCTCGTCGAAATCGTTCACCTGCACCACTTGCAGCAGCGGGCCGAACAGTTCGACATCGGGGCGGTCCTTGACCCCGGTGACATCGATGATCGCGGGTGAGAGGAACGGCAGGTCATCGCGCGGGCGCACGAGATGCTTGATCGCCTTGCCGCCGTGGCTGAGCAGGTAGAGGAAGCTTTCGGTCAGGCCATCGGCGGCCTGGTTGTCGATCACCGGGCCCATGAAGGGGGCCGGTTCATCGAACGGCGCGCCGACGATGATCCGGTCGGCCAGGCGCTTGACCTCGCCGACCACGGCATCGACCATGGTCGACTTGATGATCAGCCGCCGCCCGGCGGTGCAGCGCTGCCCGGCCGAAGTGAAGGCCGACTGGATCACCAGCGCGGCCGCATCGCTGATCTTGGGGGTATCCCAGACCACGATCGGGTTGTTGCCGCCCATTTCCAGCGCCACGATCTTGTCCGGGCGGGTGGCCAGCTTGCGGTTGATCGCGATCCCGGCATGGGCGCTGCCGGTAAACAGCACGCCGTCGATCCCTTCGTGCGCAACCAGCGCCTGGCCCTCTTCCGGGCCGCCGATCAGCAGCTGCACCACGGCGGCGGAAATTCCTGCGCGGTGGAAGCATTGCACCAGCAGTTTGGCGGTGGCCGGGGTCTTTTCGCTGGGTTTGA
>JAYSCF010000008.1:527-21687 GCA_041915005.1 Novosphingobium sp. | reverse complement strand
GGACTTCGCCTTCAACCGTATCGCCGGTGCGCAGGCCCCATTTGCGGACCTGGTTCGGCGAAACGTAGATATCGTCAGGCCCGGCAAGGTAGTTCGCCTCGGGGCTGCGCAGGAAGCCGAAACCATCGGCCAGCACTTCGATCGTGCCGATGCCAAGGATCTGTTCGCCGTCTTCGGCCAGTTCCTTGAGGATCGCGAACATGAGATCCTGGCGGCGCAGGGTCGAGGCGCTCTCGACGCCAAGCTCTTCGGCCATTTCGACCAGCTCGGCGGAGGTTTTCTTCTTGAGTTCTTTAAGGTGCATGTATCGGGTTCCATCCGGGGGATGTGACAGTCTGGAAATGGCCGGGCCGATCATGGGCTTGGGGAAAGCGGATCGTGCACGCGCAGGGCGCGTGCAAGTGCCGGACAAGGCGCAGATAGGCGTTGCTCGGCTGCGCGTCAACGCCCGAGCGACGCGCCGTTTCACCCCAGCGGCTTGATGATCACCATGATCACGATCACCGTGGCAGCCATGCCCGGGACTTCGTTGAGAATACGCAGGGTTCGGCCGGTCAAGGCTCGTTCGCCGCGCGCCAGCCGGACATGGTAGCCCGAAAGCCAGACATGATAGGCTGACAGCATCAGCACGAAGGCCAGCTTGATATGAAACCACGGCGCACCGAAAGCCCCGATGGTGAGGGCCAGCGCCACGCCCAGCACCCAGGCAACGGCCATCGCAGGCCATAGGATGATCCGCAGCAAGCGCCGCTCGCGTTCGACCCACAGCGCATTTTCCGGGGCATCTGGCGCGCATTCCTGATGATAGACGAAATAGCGCGGCAGCATGAACAGGCCCGCCATCCAGAAGATCACGAAGATCACGTGGCCGGCTTTGAGCCAGAGATAGGTCACGGCAAGTACCTCATCCATCCATTCGCCATAGCCGATCAGCGCCAGCCGCGCACCAAGGCAAGCAGCTCGCCGACATTTTCAAGCGGCGTGGTCTGGCCGATCCCATGGCCCAGATTGAACACGTGCGGGCGATCGGCAAAAGCTTCGAGCACCCGCAGTGCCTGGGTTGCCATTTCCGCCCCACCCGACAGCAACAGCAGCGGATCGAGATTGCCCTGCACCGGCAACCCTTCGGGCAGCGCCTTGGCCGCCCACAGCGGATCGATGGTTTCATCGATACCGACCGCATCAACCCCGGTTTCGCGGGCATAGGCCGGGAGCTTTTCGCCCGATCCCTTGGGGAAGCCGATCACCGGCACTTCGGGGAAGCGCGCCTTGATCTGCGTGGTAATCGCCGCATTGGGGGCAATCACCCAGCGTTCGAATTCGGCCGGGGCCAGGCTTCCAGCCCAGCTATCGAACAATTGCACGGCTTCGGCGCCGGCCATGATCTGCCCGGCCAGGTATTCGACCGTCACGCCGACGATTGCATCGATGATCGCCTGGAAGCCAGCCCGGTCACGATAGGCCATGGCGCGGGTTTCGTGCTGATCGCGGCTGCCTTCGCCGTTGACCATGTAGGTGGCGACCGTCCACGGACTGCCTGCAAAGCCCAGCATGGTCTTGTCGGCCGGCAGCTGGGCCTTCACCAGCCGCACGGTGTCATAGATCGGGGTCAGGCGCTCGGGGACGGCGTGAAGCGCGTCCAATCCGGCATCGACCAGGCGGGGGGACAGGTGCGGTCCTTCGCCGACCAGGAACTGCAAGTCCTGACCTATGGCATAGGGCACGATCAGGATGTCGGAAAACAGGATCGCCCCGTCAAATCCATAGCGCCGGATCGGCTGCAGGGTGATTTCGGCTGCCGCCTCGGTATCATAGACCAGCGCGAGAAAACCGCCCTTTTCCGCCCGCAGTGCACGGTATTCGGGCAGATAGCGCCCGGCCTGCCGCATGAGCCAGGTTGGGCGCGAACGCAGATTTTCACCGCGCAGGGTACGAAGGAGCAAACCGGGCATCGCGTGATATCCAATCAATAATCAAATTTAGATTCTAAAGGATTCTTGTAGCTGTTGGGCTGTGGATAGCGGGAACAGCCGCGCCTTGCCTGAATTGTCCCGGCTTGAACAGGCCAAAGCGCAATCCGAATCGTGGGCCTTTTGCGTCAAGCCAAGGTTATCCCCTCTATCCCCAGCCTGTGGGGAACGCCGTCCACATGTCCACAAATGGGGACGTGGAATTGGCCTTGTGGGGGTTCAATTCCATCCCGAACTTGTCCGGGGGCTTCTCCCGTGGTTTATGCGGCAAATCATCCACAGGGCGGCAATTTCACTACACGATGTCCCGGCTCCACCTCCACCTCCTGTCGGATTCGACGGGCGAAACGCTCGAGATGATCGCCAAGGCGGCACTCGCGCAGTTCGAGGGGGCCGATGTCATCCGCCATTTCTGGCCGATGGTTCGATCGCAGCAGCACCTGGACCGGATCATGGCCGAAATTGCCGCGAATCCGGGGCTGGTATTCTTTACCATGGCCAATGTCGAAACCCGGGGCCGGCTGGAAGATCGCTGCCGCGCGCTCGGCCTGCCGGTGGTTCCGGTGCTGGAAACCGCGATCGAGGCCCTGGGTTCGGCGTTGGGGCAGAATCCGCATGCCCGCCGCCCCGGAAGCCAGCACTCGATGAACGAGGCCTATTTCGCCCGGGTCGATGCGATTCACTATACCATTGCCCACGATGACGGGATCCTGTGGGAAGATTGGGAGCAGGCCGACATCGTGCTGGCCGGGGTGTCGCGCACCTCGAAAACGCCGACCAGCATCTATCTTGCCCAGCGCGGCTACAAGGTTGCCAATATCCCGATCGTGGTGGAAAGCCCGCCGCCGCCCGCGCTGTTCGGGCTGAAGCATCCCCTGGTGGTCGGACTGACCACCGCGACCGAGCGGCTGATCCAGGTGCGGCGCAACCGGCTGCTGTCGCTTAACCAGGCGCCCGAAACCGCCTATGTCGACGAGGAACGGGTGACCCGCGAATTGCAGTTTGCGCGGCGGATGTTCGCGGACAACGATTGGCCGGTGATCGATGTCACCCGCCGCTCGATCGAGGAAGCGGCCGCGGCGATCATCACGCTCTACAACGAATTTCGCGCGCCCAAGGACGAGGTGCCGGCATGACACTGGTGCTTGCTTCGCAAAGCGGGTCGCGCAAGGCGATGCTGGATGCTGCCGGGGTGGCGTTCCGCGCCGTGCCCGCCGCGCTCGATGAACGCGCACTCGAAGCCTCGCTGGGTGAGGCCGGTCCCGCGCAGATCGCGCTCGCCCTGGCCGAGGCCAAGGCGCTGGCCGTTTCAGCCGCAGAGCCCGGGGCGCTGGTGCTGGGCAGCGATTCGCTGGTCGAGGTCGAAGGGCGGCGGTTCGACAAGCCCGTTAGCCGTGACAATGCGGCCGAACATCTCCGCTTCTTTTCGGGCAAGGCGATGCGGCTGCACAGTGCCGCCGCGCTGGTCCGGGATGGCGCCGTGTTGTGGAGTCATGCCGCGCTTGCCGTGCTTGCCGTGCGGGTGCTCGATGAGGCGTTCATTGCCGACTATCTTGACCATGAATGGCCCGAAGTTGGCTATTGCGCAGGGGCATTCCGGATCGAGGCGCGCGGGGTGCAGTTGTTCGAAAGCATTACGGGCGATCACTTTACCGTGCTGGGCATGCCGCTGCTGCCGGTGCTCGGCGCGCTCAGGGATCTGGGGGAATTGCCGCAATGACCGCCTACGCCGAAGTGATCGGCGATCCGATCATCCAGTCAAAAAGCCCGGCCATCCACAGCTTCTGGCTTGGCAAGCTGGGGCTGGCGGGGGACTACCGCGCCGTCCATGTCCGTTCCGGCGAACTGGCCGATTACATCGCCTCGCGCCGCGCGGATCCCGACTGGCGCGGCTGCAATGTCACCATGCCGCACAAGCAGGCGGTGATGCCGCTGCTTGATGCGATCGATCCGCTCGCGGCCAGGGTCGGCGCGGTCAACACCGTGGTGCGCGGCGCCGATGGCCGGCTTACGGGCTACAACACCGATGTCGCGGGCTTCCTCGAACCGTTGCAGGCCATTCTCGCCCAGCACCACCATTTCCGCATGGCGCGGATCCTGGGGGCGGGCGGCGCGGCGCGGGCTATCGTTTCGGCGCTGGCGAACAAGGGCTTCGTGCTGGTGCTGGCCGCGCGCGACCCGGCACAGGCGCGCGCCCTGCTGGATGAATTGGCCGAGGGCGATGATCATCACGCGGTCGATCTCGCCCATTTCGCGCCCGCAACGGATTTTGCCTTTGACGACCGCGAAGGGCTGCTCGACCTGGTAATCAATGCCAGCCCGCTCGGCATGGCGGGGCAGCCACCGTTGGACTTTGATTTCAGCCATGCCCCGCCAGGCAGCGTGATCTATGATATCGTCACCCATCCGCTCGATACGCCACTGCTGGTTGAAGCCCGGCGGCGCGGATTTCCGACCATCGATGGCCTTGCCATGCTGATCGGCCAGGCGGCGGCAGCCTTCGAGAAGTTCTTTGGCGTCGCCCCGCCGCGCGGCGATGATGCCGAATTGCGAAAGATCCTCACGCAATGAGCGAAAAGCGCCCCCTCATCCTCGGCCTGACCGGTTCGATCGGCATGGGCAAGTCGGCGGTGGCGGCGATGTTCCAGGGGCTTGGCGTGCCGGTGTTCGATGCCGATGCGGCGGTCCATGAATTGCAAGGCCCTCAGGGCGCGCTGCTCGATCCGATCGAGCGGGCCTTTCCCGGCACCACCGGGCCGCAGGGGGTCGATCGGCCCAAATTGGGCGCGGCCGTGTTCGGCAATCCCGAGGCGCTGGCCCGGCTTGAGGCCATCGTCCACCCGGCGGTGGCGGCGATGCGGCACGAATTCCTCTCTGACAACCGCGAGCAGCCGCTGATCGTGTTCGATATTCCGCTGCTCTATGAAAAGGACGGCTGGAAAGGCGTCGATGCGGTGGTGGTGGTTTCAGCCCCGGCCGCGATGCAGCGCCAGCGCGTGCTGGCACGGCCGGGAATGACCGAGGAAAAGTTCGAAAAGATTCTCGCCCTGCAGGTGCCCGATGCCGAAAAGCGCGCGCGGGCCGATTACGTGATCGACACGGGCACGTCGCTGGCTGAAACCCGGCATGCGGTGCAGCGGCTGGTCCATGCCCTGACCCTGCTTGAAGACCGCAGTTGACCTGATTGACCAGCGGATCGGGCCAGCAGGGCGGCCGTCTTGCAGATGGAATGAAATTTACCTTTCCCCCCTTGCCAGCCGCTGCGTGCGGGCCGATATCAAACGGGTAATGCGCGAAATCATCTTCGACACCGAAACGACCGGCCTTGATCCCAAGACTGGTGACCGGCTGGTCGAAATCGGCTGCATCGAAATGGTCAACCGGGTCACCACGGGCCGCACCTTTCACGCCTATTTCAATCCCGACCGCGATATGCCCGCTGCCGCCGAGGCGGTGCACGGCCTGTCTGCCGCCTTCCTGTCGGACAAGCCGCGTTTTCACGAACGCGCGGGCGAATTCCTGGAATTCATCGGCGATTCGATGCTGGTCGCGCACAATGCCGGGTTCGACTTCGGCTTCATCAATGCGGAACTGGAAATGTGCGGGCTCGAACCGGTCAGCCGCACCCGGATGATCGATACCGTGGCCCTGGCCCGGGTGCGCCATCCCGGCACCAAGAACAGCCTCGATGCGCTCTGCACCCGCTATGGCATCGATCGCAGCCACCGCACCAAGCACGGCGCGCTGCTCGATTCCGAATTGCTCGCCCAGGTCTATGTCGAGCTGACCGGGGGGCGCCAGATCGGCCTCTCGCTGGTTGCCGAAACCCAGGATGCCCTTGCCGCGCCGGTTGCAGCCACCCCGCGCGAGCGAACCTTTCGCCCTGCCCGCCCCCACGGGGCGAGCGAGACGGAACTGGCGGCACACGCCGCCTTCCTCGAAACGGTCAAGTCACCGCTCTGGAGCGACCAGGGTTAGGCGGCGGGGCTGGGTCGGGCACTACCAAAAGGAGAAGGCACGACATGGACATTCGCGTTTCCGGCCACCAGATCGAAACCGGCGTTGCGCTGCAAGCCCACGCCCAGGACCGCCTCTCCGCGATTGCTGACAAGTATTTCTCGGGCGCGCTGTCTTCGCAGGTGACCTTCAACCGCGCCCCTGCCGGAGCCTTCCGCTGCGATATCGTCACCCATGTGATGCAGGGGCTGATCCTCAAGGGCGCCGGCATCGCCCATGATGCGCATATCGCGCTCGACCAGGCAGCCGAAAAGATCGACAAGCAGCTGCGCCGCTACAAGCGCCGGATCAAGGATCGCCACGAAGCCGCGGCCCATGCGCTCAAGGCTGAGGATGCGGCCTATACCGTCTTCGTCGAACCCGATGAAGCGGCCGAGGAGATCAGCGTCGATGCCCCCGTGGTGATCGCCGAAACCCGGGTCGACGTGCCCGAGGCCACGGTTTCCGACGCGGTGATGATGCTCGACTTGCGCAACACCAATGCCCTGCTGTTCAAAAACGCTGGCACCGGAAAGCATAATATGGTCTATCGCCGCGGTGATGGTTCGATCGGTTGGGTTGAACCTTCCTGACGCGCAGGGTAAAGGCGCGCAAAATCCAAAGGTAGGAGGGGGGCAAGCTGTCAGGGTTCCTGTCTCGTTTGCCCCTGTCCGCACCTTACCGGTTCACGGGGACAGATAGCCCGCTCATGACTGCACTTTTTCAACTTCAGCCCGAAGCCGTCGGCACCATCCAGGCCGATAGCAAGCAAGCGATCCTCGAACAGCTCGCGGCCCGCTTTGCCAGTGTTTACGGCCTCGATGCCACGCTCGTGCTCGAGCGGATCGAGGAGCGTGAAAAGCTCGGCAGCACCGGTTTCGGGCGCGGGGTGGCCATCCCTCACGCACGCCTGCCTGGCCTCAACCGCCCGGTTGCGGCCTTTTTCCGGCTCGAATCGGCGGTGGCTTTCGACGCGGCCGATGGCATGCCGGTCAACATGATCTTCGGCCTGCTTTCGCCCGAGGCGGCGGGTGCGGCGCATCTTCACGCCCTGGCTGCGATCAGCCGGATGATGCGCGACGATGCGATGCACGGCGCGCTGGGCGAAGCACCGGGGGCCGAGGCGCTCTACGCCCTGCTCGCCAATTCGATCGATCGGGACGCCGCCTGACCGCGCGGTTGCCCGCGCACCTGGAAGTCTCGGCGCTGATCCGCGCAACCGGGCAGGCTGGCGGCTTCGCCTCAGTCCTGCACAAAGGCGAGCCCGAAGGCGGCACGATTCTGGTCGTATTGACCGATCGCGGCGAAAATCCGCGGGTTTTCGAACGGATGCCCAGCCTCGATGGGGAGCGGAAATGGACCCTTTCCCGCACCCAAAATCCTGACAACAAACGAGAAATTGATGAATACCTTGATCGCCGGGCCCAGCAGGACCGCGATTTGTGGATTATTGAACTGGATATCGCGGATGGGGAACGGCTCATCGGATTGACCGACGCGGCCAGTTGACTCTGCTGCACTGCAAAAACTAGGGGCGCGAACCTTTTACGTTTGTGCGCAGGCGGCGCGAAAAGCAGTCAGGCTTTTTTCGCTAGCACGCAGACGGGGGGCAGCCGGCAGGATTTCTGGCTGGGGGCGATCGGCAAGTCCGATGGTACTCCCAACCCACCCTGCGCCGGGCTCGCCAACCGCCCAATATGATGTTTTGATGAGTTACAAGTTGAACAAGGCCAGCGCGATTGCCGTGGCCGCCACGATTTTGACGATTGTTGCCAGCGCCGACGGTTCGGGCGCTTCCGCACAGAGCCTTGCTCCTGCGGTAATCTCTCAGGAATCGACCACCCCCGCCCTTTCTCAGCCCGTGGTCCAGCCGCTGCCCGATGCAGCCGGCGTGTCGACCGCTGCTGATGCCGGTTCGAGCAGCGAAGCCGCCACGGCTAGCAGCCTCGCCGATCTTGTCGCCGCCCAGCCCCAGCCCGCCGAACTCTCGCGCGAGCTGAATTGCCTGGCCGGCGCGATCTATTTCGAAGCCAAGAGCGAATCGCTCGACGGTCAGCTGGCCGTTGGCCGCGTGATCGTGAACCGCTCGAAGTCGGGTCGTTTCCCCAATTCCTATTGCGGCGTGGTGTTCCAGCGTTCGCAGTTCTCGTTTGTGCGCGGCAATGCCATGCCGGCAATCGCGAAGACTTCGCGCGGCTGGAAGAACGCCGTTGCCATGGCCCAGATCGCGCATGAAGGCAGCTGGACCAGCCCGGTTGAAGGCGCGCTCTATTTCCATGCCGCGCGCGTTTCGCCCGGCTGGCACCTGACCCGCCTCGCGCGGGTTGATAACCACGTGTTCTATCGCTGATAAAGATCAGGGCGGGCCGCAAGGTCCGCCCTTTTCGATTCAATCGCGCCGAAGCTGAACCCAGACCGGGGCGTGATCGCTGGCTTTTTCGCGTCCGCGGTGGTCCTTGTCGACGCCGGCGGCGACCAAGCGGTCAGCCAGTTCGGGGGACAGCAGCGCGTGGTCGATCCGGAACCCGTGATCGCGCTGCCAGGCGCCGGCCTGATAGTCCCAGAAAGTCCAGATCCCGCCCTGCGGATTGTGCAGTGCCAGGGCGTCGGTCCAGCCGTCGCCCAGCAGCCGGGCATAGGCATCGCGCGATTGCGGCTGCATCAGTGCATCGTCGGCCATGGCGGCGGGCGCCCAGACATCGTGATCGTGGGGGATGACGTTGTAATCGCCGATCACCAGCGCGGGGACTTCCTCGGCGGCGATCTGCGCCATGCGCGCACGCAGCCGCTCCATCCAGCGCAGCTTGTAATCGAACTTGGGGCCGGGCACCGGGTTGCCGTTGGGCAAGTAGATGCAGGCCACCCGCACCCCGAACACTTCGGCTTCGAGATAGCGTGAATGTTCGTCTTCGGGCTCGCCCGCCAGGCCGCGCTGCACTTCGACCGGGGCCGTGCCATCGGCCAGGATCGCCACCCCGTTGAAGCCCTTTTGCCCGTGCCAGATCGCGTGGTAGCCCAGTTTGTGGAACTCATCGGCCGGGAAGCCTTCGTCCTGGGTCTTGATTTCCTGCAGGCAGGCCACCGCCGGGCGGGTTTCTTCAAGCCATTCGAGCAGACGGGGCAGGCGCGCCTTGATCCCGTTGATGTTGAATGAGGCGATCTTCACACTGCAAAACTCGAACCGCAGCCACAGCCCGAGGCGGCGTTGGGATTTTCCACCCGGAAGGCCGCGCCGCCAAGCGATTCGACGTAATCGACCACGCTGCCGGCCACCAGATCGAGGCTCACCGGATCGACCACCAGCGTGACTCCCGCTGTTTCGACGGCAAGGTCATCGGCCTCGGCCGTGTCAGCCAGGGCAAAGCGGTATTGAAAGCCCGAACAGCCCCCGCCTTCGACGGCAAGGCGCAGGATCGCAGGCTTGCCCTGCTTGGCGGCAATCGCGGCGACGCGCGCGGCGGCAGAGGGGCTCAAGGTCATGGTGGGGGCGTCCATGCCGCCGATGTAGGCCTTGCGGCCCGCAGCGGCAAGAACCCTCAGGCGCTCTGGATGTAGCTGCGCATCGCCTCGGCTTCGTTTTCGATGCGTTCGATCCGGTATTTGACCAGATCGCCGATCGAGATGAACCCGGCCACGGCGCCATCGGCAATAACCGGAAGGTGGCGGATCCGGCGCCGGGTCATCAATGCCAGGGCGGTCAGCACGCCGGTGCCCGGATCGACCGTGATGGCCGGGGCGGTCATCACCTCTCCCACGGTCTTGGCGAGCATCGATGGGCCATGGCGGGCAAGCTGGTTGACCACGTCGCGTTCGGAAAAGATCCCCGCGATCGTGCCGCCGGCATAGACCGGGAGCGCCCCGATGCGTTTTCCGGCAAGCAATCGCACAGCGTCATCGACGCTCATCCCGGCATCGCAGCTCACGATGGTGGTGGGGTCTCGTCCCGCAATCAGGCGCGCAATGGTCATGGCCGCTCTCCTGCTTATGTTATGCAGGCGATGATGCCATGAACGATCCGGGTTGGCTAGGTGGCCGATCGGTCTTCGGGATAGAGGCGGAAATCCTCGACCGGGGTGCCCCCAACCAGATGTTCCTGGATGATCCGCTCGAGCACGTCCTGGGTGCACGAATGGTACCAGACCCCTTCGGGATAGACCACGGCAACCGGCCCGGCGGCACAGATCTTGAGGCAATCGGCCTTGGTCCGGGCGATCCCGCCATCGCGGTCGAGCCCCAGTTCCTTGAGCCGCTTCTTGAGGAATTTCCAGGCCGGCGCGCCGACCGCCGCCGAACAGCATTCGCCCTTTTGCGGTTCGGCGCAGAGGAAGATGTGGCGCCGCGTGGCATCGCCGCCATTGGTGGCCAGCGCCGCGCGGGCGCGGGCAAGGTCGTCGACGGTCGCGGTCATGGCTTGAGACCCCATTTTTCCGTCAGTTCCTGGCGGAACGTGTCGGGGATCGGCGAGGGCGCATCGCCTTCGATGCAGACGATCACCGAGCGGGCGAAGGCAACATTGCGCCCGCCCTGGGTGAGCAACTGGATGATCACGAAGCTGGTCCGCCCGACGCTTTCGATTCCTGCCTGCACTTCGACGGGATCGGGGAAATAGCCCTGGGCAAGGTATTCGATCCCCATGCTGGCGACCATCGCCCGGCGCGGGGCGATTGCTTCGCGAAATCCGATCGCGAAATTGAAGCGCACCCGCCCGTCTTCCATCATCGCGGCCAGCGCGACGTTGTTGAGGTGGCGATTGGGATCGACATCGGCGAAACGCGTCGTGGTTTCGGTGCGAAACGGGTAGCGCGCCGGATCGAGCAACGCGGGATCGGGACGGGCCATCGCGGTTACTTCCCCGGCTTGAGCCAGCGCGCCAGCCAGTCGAACACGGTGGTGTGCCACTGGAGCGAGTTCTTGGGCTTCAAGACCCAGTGGTTTTCATCGGGGAAGACCAGCAGCTGGCTGGGCACGCCCTTGCGTTGCAGCGCGGTGAAAGCGGCCAGGCCCTGGGTATAGGGGATGCGGAAGTCCTTTTCGCTGGTGATCACCAGCATCGGGGTCTGCCAGTTCGCGACATGGTTCACCGGGTTCCACTTTTCGAATTCGGCCGGCGCCTCGTAATAGGGATGGCCGCCGTGTTCCCACTCGTCAAACCACAGTTCCTCGGTTTCATATGCCATCGCGCGGGCATCGAACACGCCGTCGTGCTGGACCAGGCACTTGAACCGGTCCGGCCACTGTCCGGCGATCCAGTTCATCATGTAGCCGCCATAGGAGGCACCCGCCGCGCAGGCGTTGGTGCCATCGAGTTCGGGATGCTTGGCCAGCGCGTCGGCCAGCCCGAGCTTGAGGTCTTCAAGCGGCTTGCCGCCCCAGTCGCGGTTGATCGCATCGGTGAAGCCCTGGCCGTAACCGGTCGAGCCGTGGAAATCGATCGAGACCACACCGTACCCCTGCGCCGCGAACAGCCCGGGGTTCCAGCGGTTGGACCAGCTATCGCCGAACGAGCCCTGCGGCCCGCCGTGGACCAGCAGCACGACCGGCAGCTTGCCGGTAGCGCCGGCGGGTTCGTGGATCTGCCCCCACACCACATCGCCGTTCGCGCCCTTGAAGCTGAAGCGGCGGCTGACGATCGGGGTGAGAGCGGCAAGCTGCGCATCGTTGGCATGGGTCAGCGCCATACCGGGTTTGCCCTTGGCGGCGATCCACACTTCGGCCGGGCGGGCCACGCCATCGCGGGTATAGAGCAGGCGGCCATCGGTCAGCGGGGTGACACTGCTCAGGTGCCCCTCGTTCTGCCCCTTGGGGGCGAGGGCCAGCCGGGTGACCTTGCCGCTGGCCAGGTCGATGCGGAACACCGGCACGTCCATCACGTCTTCGGCGGTGACCAGCAGCGCCTTGGAATCCGCCGTCCAGGCGATCGATCCGGCTGAACGGTCCCAGGCCTGGGTCAGGGCGCGGCGCGCACCGGTCTTGAGGTTGAGCAGCTGGACTACCAGCCGGTCCGCCTCATAGCCGGGCCGCGCCATCGCCGCCCAGGCAAGCCACTGGCCATCGGGCGAGGGTGCCGGTGCGGTATCGGTGCCGCGGTTCGCTTCGGTCAGGTTGTGCGGGGCCTGGCCATCGAGCGCGGAGCGCCAGATGTCGAGGTTGGTCGAGGTCGGTTCGTGGCGATCGGCCTGACGCGCGGCGAAGAACACCGACTGCGAATCCGCGCTCCATGCCAGTTCGTCCGCTCCGCCCATCGGCTTGGAAGGGGTATCGCCGGTCAGCGTGCCAACCGGGCCATCCAGCGCGGCCCCAGCGCCGCCGATCTTGCCATCGGCGCCCAGCGCGAAGGCAAAGCCGCGAGAGTAATTGCCCGGGGTTTCCCAGGCGTCCCAGTGGCGGACAAAGCCAGTCCCGTCCTGATAGAGCCGGCCGGTACCGGGGCCGGCCAGCGCGGTGTTGCCATCGCTATCGCAGCCCAGCGTCGGGCAATCGCGCGCGACATCGCCCCACACCAGAACGCGCTTGCCATCGGGTGAAAGCTTGAAACCGGCAACGTCGGCCTTGAAATCGCTGGCCTGGATCGGCGCGGCGGCAGGATCGGCCAGATCGAGCAGCCACAGCTGGTCCTTGCCCGACTTGTCCGAGAGGAAATAGAGCCGGCGCCCATCGGGCGAGAAGACCGGGCTGTTTTCGCTGGCATCGGGCAGGTCGGCGATTCGCTGCGGGGTGCCACCCTTGGCGGCGACGCGCCACAGGCCGGTGCTGCGCTTGTAGCTGGCGGGATCGGTGTCGGTTTGCTGGTAGACAACCCACTGGCCATCGGGCGAGGCGGCCGGCGCGCCAAGCCGCTTGAGCGTGAGGAGATCCTGCACATTCAGCCCGCGCGCAGGCGCATCGGCCAGGGCCGGGGTGGCAGACAGCAGGAAGGCGAGCGCGCCGAGCGCGACGGAAGGCTTGATCATGCGCCTAGGGTTAGCCGCAGGCGCGCGGCGGGGAAAGGGCGTTCAGCCCTGCTTGCCGACGATCCGCGCGATCTCGACCGCGACCATGTGCTCGACCAGCGGCGGCAGGTTCTTGTCGAGCCAGTCCGCCAGCGCGGGGCGCAGCAGCTCGCGAACCATGCCTTCGAGCGAGGTTTCGCCCGAACGCACGATCTGGGGCGGCACGCCGGGTTCGGACAGCATCGCCAGCGCTGCCAGCGATTCGCTGATCGAGCTGGCAGTCAGCGGATTGACCAGCGTGGGTTCGCCGGCTTCGTCTTCGTCATCGATAAAGGTGCCGATCGCACCAAGGTCGAGCACATCGTCGCCTGCGGCGGCATCGCTGCCTGACGCGGCGATGCCGCGTTCGCTGCGTTCGCGCCGTTCGACCGCGGCGCCGGTGCGGTTATCGCGCGCGATGACTTTCTTGATCGAGCTGAGGATTTCCTCAACCGATGGCTCACCAGACTGGCGCATGGCCCGCTTACCCCAATATCGGCCCGGGGCAGATGCCCGCCAGGCCAGAATCACTATTGGTTAACTGGACCGTCCTCGGCCTTGGAGTCAACGGTGCGGGTGGCGTGCGGGGTTGGGGCGGGGTCGCTGCTCCAATCCCAGATATTCGCCTTGACCCGGTTGTAGTTGTCACCCGGATCATAGAGCGCGCCGCCATCAAGACCGATCTTGCCGGCATCGGCCTTGCCCATCGCGGCGAGCAGGTTGAAGCCCGCGACATAGGCATTGCGCTTGGCGGTGACGAGCTGGACCTGCGCGGTCAGCAGTTCGTTTTCGGCATTGAGGATGTCGAGGATGGTGCGGTTGCCGACGGTGTTTTCCGCGCGCACGCCTTCCAGGCTGAGCTGGGCGGCATCAACCGCGGTCTGCGATGAATCGGTCAGGCTGAGGGCGGCCTGCCACTGCGCGAACGCCGAGCGGACATTGGCGATCACCGCGCGTTCGACGCCGATTTCCTGCTCCATCGCCGCGCCTTCGCGGGCCTGGGCCTGGCGGCGCTGGGCGGCGGGAAGCCCACCCTGGAACAGCGGGATCGAGGCGCGCACCCCCGCCGTGGTGGTCGTGGCGTGCTGGGCCGCGCCCGGGATCTGGTTCGATCCGAGGTAGTCCGAATAGTCGGCCCCGGCGAAGACGCTGACGCGCGGCAAGCGTCCGGCGCCCGATGCGGCGGTGTCAAAACCGGCTGCCTTGCTGCGCTGGCGCGCGGCGATCAGGTCGGGATTGCTTTGCAATGCGATGTCGACCGCATCGTCGCCGCTGCCCGGCAGGCCGGTGAGTGCGGGCGGCGATTCAAGGTTGGCGGGCACCTTGCCGATCACCTGGATATAGCGTTCGCGCGCGGCGGTCTGGCTGGCCTGGGCCGAACGGGTCTGGCCGCGGGCCAGCGCCAGGCGCGATTGCGACTGGGCAACGTCGGTGCGGGTCAGGTCGCCGATTTCGAACCGGTCCTTGGTCGCCTGAAGGTTCACTTCGAGGCGCTGGACGTTCTGCTTGTTGAGATCGACCACCGCGCTGGCCAGGATCACGTCCATATAGGCCGCGACAACCTGGCTGAACACGCCGCTTTCCACGCCGCGCAGGTCGGCCTGACCGGCTTCGACGCGGGTCTTGGCTGCGCGCAGCGAGTTCTTGATCCCCCCGCCGGCATAGACCGGCATGCCCAGGTTGGCCTGGGCATCGAGATTGCGATCGGGTGCCAGCGGGCTGGCCGTGCTCGAATGGAGGTATTCGCTGTAGGTTGCCGTGCCCGACAGCGAAGGCAGGGCCGCGGCGCGGGCGATCGGCACGCCCTCGTCAACCGCGCGCTGCGAAGCGCGGGCAGCCTGAAGCGTCGGGTTGGTATTGTAAGCCATGACCAGCGCGCTGCGCAGATCGTCAGCCAGCGCCGGGGCGGCGGCCAGCGCCGCAGTGCCCAGCAAGGTAAGCTGCGCGATTCGCGCACGGCGCATCAGGGTCATGATCAGAAGCTCCAGCGCTTGGGGGCAGCGAATTCGTTGAGCACCGGGATGCCGATTTCGGCGAGCGGCAGCAGGGCCACCTGACCGCCGAGCACCTGGCCCGATGCGAGCCGGGTCACCCCGTTTTCGACCAGCCCGGTCACGATCCGGCCGCCTTCGGCCAGATCGGCGGCAAGGCCGGCGGGGAGCTGTTCGATCGCACCGTCGATCAGCAGCAGGCTATACTTGCCCTTGCCCTTGCGGGTGGGGGCATCGGCGGCGCTGACCACGTCGAGCGAACCGGCCAGCGGGCGCACCAGCGCGGCAAGATAGTCACTTCCGCAGCTGACCAGCAGCACGGCATCGGCCTTGGTCGGGGCGGCTTCGCCCAGCATCCGGCCGTGGACCAGCGGGGCGGGCAGGGCGTGGCCAGCGTCGAGCGGGATCGCGCGGTCGATATAGGCATGGCCGCGCGCGGCGGCGGGGACGAAATCTTCGCGCGCGGTCGCGGCAAAGGCGGCCAGCACCCATTCCTCGTTCACGCCGCTGACCCGCAGCTGGCTGTCGATCATCGCCTTTCGGGCGGCGGAAGAGGTGGTAGCGGCAGGACGTTCGGCGGTCATGGTCATCGGTGAACCCTTCGGAGCCACTGTATTGCACAGATAAGACAGTGGCGCAATCCGTTGCCTTCTAGGCCAAGGACCCTCGCGCGCCAAGCGCTTTGACGGGAGAATTTGGCAGGCCTAAGGGGCAATCGATTCCTTATCCCGGCGATGGAGCACATGATGGCCGAAATGGTGACGATCCGCGAGCAGGACCTGATCGATAGCGTGGCGGATGCCCTGCAATACATCAGCTTTTACCATCCGATGGATTACATCCGCGCGCTGGGTGAGGCCTATGACGCCGAACAGGGGCCGGCCGCCAAGGACGCGATCGCCCAGATCCTGACCAACAGCCGGATGTGCGCCGAAGGCCACCGCCCGATCTGCCAGGATACCGGGATCGTCAACGTGTTCATCCAGTGGGGCCAGAACTGCCGGCTCGAATCCGACCTGAGCCTGCAGGACGTGGTCGATGAGGGCGTGCGACGGGCCTACAACAACCCTGAAAACAAGCTGCGCGCCTCGGTCCTGGCGGATCCCGCCTTCACCCGCCGCAACACCCGCGACAACACCCCGTGCGTGCTCCATGTCGACATGGTTCCGGGCAGCAAGGTCTCGGTCGATGTTGCAGCGAAGGGCGGCGGCAGCGAGAACAAATCGAAGTTCAAGATGATGAACCCGAGCGACAACATCGTTGACTGGGTGATCGAGATGCTGCCGCAGATGGGCGCTGGCTGGTGCCCGCCGGGAATGCTTGGCATCGGCATTGGCGGCACGGCCGAACACTGCGTGCTGCTCGCCAAGAAGGCGCTGATGGAGCCGATCGACATGGGCCAGCTCAAGGCCCGCGGTCCGCAGAACGACATCGAGGCGATGCGCATCGAGATCTTCGACAAGGTCAACGCGCTGGGCATCGGCGCGCAGGGCCTGGGCGGGCTTTCGACCATTCTCGACGTCAAGATCATGGATGCGCCGTGCCACGCCGCGGGCAAGCCGGTGGCGATGATCCCGAACTGCGCCGCCACCCGCCACGCCCATTTCACGCTCGACGGGTCGGGGCCGAAGTATCTTGAAACCCCGAAGCTGGATCAATGGCCCGAAGTGCACTGGAAGCCCGATGCGGCGGCCAAGAAGGTCAATCTCGACACGCTGACCCACGACGAGGTCAAGAGCTGGAAGCAGGGCGACCGGCTGCTGCTCAACGGCAAGATGCTGACCGGGCGCGATGCCGCGCACAAGCGCATCAAGGACATGCTGGCCAAGGGCGAGGCCCTGCCGGTCGAGTTCAAGGGGCGCGCGATCTATTACGTCGGCCCGGTCGATCCGATCATGGGCGAAGTGGTGGGCCCGGCCGGTCCGACCACCGCCACCCGGATGGATTCGTTTACCGACATGATGTGCCAGCTGGGCCTGCTGACCATGATCGGCAAGGCTGAGCGCGGCCAGGGCGCAACCCAGGTGATCGCCGATCACAAGGTGGCCTACCTGATGGCCGTGGGCGGCGCGGCCTATCTGGTTGCCCGCGCGATCCGCGAAGCCAAGGTCGTGGCTTTCGAAGATCTTGGCATGGAAGCGATCTACGAATTCACGGTCGAGGACATGCCGGTGACCGTCGCGGTCGATAGCGAAGGCAACAACGACCACAGCCTCGCCCCGTTGGTGTGGAAGGACAATATCGCCAAGGAACACCTGCTGGACTGAAGCGGCTGATGGGGGCTGCCACCCTGGCATCCATCGACCAACGCCGCTTGCCCCTCGACGAAGCCGCTGGCCCTGCCGGGGGTCTGGCGGCTATCGCCGGAACTGGAATGGACCGGATCGACCCCCTGCCCCAGCGCGTGCCTGCGCGCCTTGTGCTCGCCTCGATTGGCGGGATGTGGCTGACATATCTGGTGCTGGCATCCTTGCGCGGCTGGCTGGTCGGGCTCGAACTGCTCGATGCGCTGTTCTGGCGGCGCATCGTGGTGGCGCTGGCTTCGATGGCGGTGACGGTGGGGCTGTGGCCGCTGCTGCGGCTGCTCGATCGCCGTCCGGTCTGGCTCAAGGGCGTTGCGGTGCTGGGCATCGCCCTGCCCGCTTCGCTGCTGCTGGCGGTGATCAACCAGCAGGTCTTTGCCGGGATCGAAAACCAGGTCGTCGCCAAGATTGCCGAGCGCGAAGGCTTGCGCGTCAGCAGCGATGAAAGCGGCAATCTGCTGGTCGATCCTGCCGCCGCGCCCAAGGCTCCGGCGGCCAGCCCCGCGATCACCATCGACAAGGCCACCCGCGATGACAATCGCTGGCGCCAGCTGACCGACGTGGCGCTGGGGCGCTATTTCCTGCTGCTGGCCTGGGCCGCGCTCTATTTCGCGCTGGTCAATGCCGAACAGGCCCGCGCCGCCGAACGCCGCGAGGGCGAATATCGCCGCGCCGCCAAGGCCGCCGAATTGCGGTCGCTGCGCTATCAGGTCAATCCGCACTTCCTGTTCAACACGCTCAATTCCCTGTCGGCGCTGGTCATCACCGGCAAGGGCGCGGCGGCCGAGGAAATGATCCAGACGCTGTCGAACTACTATCGCCGCAGCCTGGCGGGCGATCCGACCGGCGATGTTGCGCTCGACCAGGAACTGGAGCTCCAGCAGCTCTATCTTGATATCGAAGCGGTGCGCTTTCCCGAACGGCTGCGGGTGCGCCTCGACGTGCCCGAGGCGCTGCGCGAAGCCCGCGTGCCGGGCATGATCCTGCAGCCGCTGGTCGAAAACTCGGTCAAATACGCGGTGGCCCCGGTCACCCGCACGGTCACCGTCAGCGTGATCGCGCGCGAGGAGGACGGCGAACTGGTGCTCGAGGTGTCCGACAATGGCCCGGCGGGCGCTGGTGGGTCGGCCCAGGGGTTCGGGATCGGCCTCGCCAATGTCCGCGACCGGCTGGATGCGCGCCACGGGGCGGCAGCTTCGCTCACGTCTGGCCCCGTCGCGCGCGGCGGCTGGCGCACGGTGATCCGCCTGCCGCTGGACCGCCATGACTGACGCGGCCCCACCCCCTTTGCGCACCCTGATCGTCGATGACGAACCGCTCGCGATCGAGCGGATGGAAGTGATCTGCCGCGCGATTCCCGCAATCACCGTGGCGGGAACCGCCTGTGATGGCGCGGCTGCGCTCCGGCAGGTCGGCGCTCTCGCCCCTGATCTGGTCCTGCTCGACATGACCATGCCCGAGCTGGATGGCCTGGCGGTGGCCCGCGCCCTGATGGCGGCGGGCAATGCCCCGGCGGTGATCTTCGTCACCGCGCATGACAATTTCGCGGTCGAGGCCTTCGATCTTGAAGCGGTGGACTATGTGCTCAAGCCGGTCACGCCCGAACGGCTCGAACGTGCGGTCGCCCGCGCACTGGCGCGGCGCGGGGCGGGTCACGCCGCCAGTCCGGGGGACTGGCTGAACGAGTTCTGGGTGCCCTATCGGTCCGAACTGCTGCGCATTGCCGCGGCCGATGTCGACCGGATCGATGCCGAGCGCGACTATGTTCGGCTTCACGTGGGCGAGCGCAGCTACTTGCTGCTGCAGACCGTGTCGGGGCTGGAAGCGCGGCTCGATCCCGAACGCTTCATTCGCATCCACCGTTCGACCATCCTGCGCCGCGATCGGATCGCCGGGCTGCGCCACGATGGGCTGGGGGTGTGGTCGGCCGAACTGGACGATGGCAGCGCGGTCCGGATCGGGCGCACTTACCTCCCCCGCGCCAAGGCCATGGCCGGACGCTGAGCGCGCTTCCCCGGCTTGCCGGGGGCGCCGCAGTGACCTAGGCCAGACGCATCATGACCACGCTCTTCCACGTCAGCGATCTGCATTTCGGATACGAGGACCGCGAAGCCTTGGCCTGGTTCATGGAACGCGTTGAAGCGCAGCGCCCCGCCGCGGTGATCTGCACCGGCGATCTCACCATGCGCGGCAGCGCGCGCGAATTTGCCGCCGCGCAGGAATGGCTGGCGCGCATCCCCGTGCCGCTGACGCTGGAGCCGGGCAATCACGATGTGCCCTATTACCACCATATGCTGCGCCGCCTGACCCGGCCCTATGAACGCTACCGTGCGCTGGAAGCCGCGGTGGAGCGCGATCCCGAGCTGGATGGGGTGGCGGTGGTGCCGCTGAGGACCATTGCCCGTGCGCAGTGGCGGCTCAACTGGTCCAAGGGGCGGGTCAGTGCGGGCGATCTTGATGCCGCGCTCCAAGGGCTGGCGCACAACGCCGCCAAGCCGCTGCGGCTGGTCACCTGCCATCACCCCCTGGTCGAGGCCGATACCCATTCCACCGCCTCCACCCGCGGCGGCCCCGCGGCGCTTGCCGCCCTGGCGCGGGCCGGGGCCACAGCGGTGCTATCGGGCCACGTCCACGATCCCTTCGACAAGTCGGTCGAGATTGACGGGCAGACGATCCGGATGATCGGGGCGGGAACCTTGTCGCGCCGACTGCGCACCTCTGCGCCGTGCTTCAACCGGCTGGAGATCGGCGCGGATGGCAGTCTTGGCGTAACGGTCGAGTCGCTCTAGCCACTGCGGGCGCGGACCCGGGCTTCGACCGCGTGGAGCAGGGCCAGCAGGTCTTCGCGGCTGACGTCGAGCACTTCGTCCCATTCTTCCAGCACGGCATCGAGGTCTTCGTCCTCGATATGGCCGGTCCAGCTTGGCACCACAGGCGCCGGGGCGGCATGGTGCGGATAGGAATGGCCGGTGACACGGTTCCAGACGATCCCGCAAGCCAGCAGCACGGCCACGTTGAGCCCCAGCGGGGCCAGCAGGAATTGCCACCCCGCAGCCGCGATGGCGGGACTGGCCAGCGCAGTGATCAGTGCGGTTCCGCCAGCCGGCGGGTGGAGGCAGCGGGCCAGGCTCATCGCCGCGATCGCCCCGCCCACGGCGAGGGCTGCCACCAGCCACGGCGGACCGCCCGCGGCATGGGCCAGCATCCCGGCCAGCGCGGCAATCAGGTGTCCGCCCAGCACTGGCCAGGGCTGCGACAAGGGGCTGGCGGGCAGCACGAAGACCAGCACGGCCGATGCCCCCATCGGCGCCAGCAGCCAGGGCAGCGCGGGATCGCCGCGCAACACCAGCCAGCTGACCAGGCCGGTGAGCAGGATGCCCAGCGCCGCCCCCAAGGCGCCGCGCAGCCAGCCGATGCGCCCGATTACGGGCATCTTCACCGGGGTTGCGGCAACGGGGTGGGCTGGGGGATGGGCTTTGTCCATGGCGGCGTCCTTGATCGATACCACGAAAAAGGGGCCAGCCTCGCGGCCGACCCCTTTTCGAACAGCGTAGAGCTGTAAAGCCTTAGCGCTTCGAGAACTGGAAGCTGCGGCGGGCCTTGGCCTTGCCGTACTTCTTGCGTTCAACGACGCGGCTGTCGCGGGTCAGGAACCCGGCGGCCTTGACGGCGCTGCGCAGGGCCGGCTCGTACTTGGCGAGAGCCTGCGAGATGCCGTGCTTGACCGCGCCGGCCTGGCCCGACAGACCGCCGCCCTTGACGGTGGCGATGACGTCGTACTGGCCTTCGCGTTCAGCGACCTGGAACGGCTGGTTCAGCACCAGGCGCAGGGTCGGACGGGCGAAGTAGACTTCCTGATCGCGGCCATTGACCACGATCTTGCCGGTGCCGGGCTTGATCCACACGCGGGCAACGGCGTCCTTGCGGCGGCC
>JAYSCF010000008.1:0-439 GCA_041915005.1 Novosphingobium sp. | reverse complement strand
GGTGCCGGGCTTGATCCACACGCGGGCAACGGCGTCCTTGCGGCGGCCGGTGGCGTAGGAACGGCCCTGCGCGTCGATTTCCTTTTCGCGCAGCGGCGCGGCGGGAGCGGCCGGAGTGGCAACGACGTCGGCGGCAGCGCCGAGGTCGGCCAGATCGGTGAGAGTGTTATCGGACATCAGGCACCCACCTTGTTCTTGCGGTTGCGGGCAGCAACGTCGAGCGGCTGGGGCTGGGTGCCCGCATGCGGATGCTCGGCGCCGGCATAGAGGTGAAGGGCGCGCATCTGGTCACGGCCAAGCGGGCCGCGCGGGATCATGCGTTCCACCGCCTTTTCGAGCACGCGCTCGGGGAAGCGGCCACCGAGGACCTTGTCCGCGGTAACTTCCTTGATGCCGCCGGCATAGCCGGTGTGCTTGTAATAGGTCTTCTGCTTCAGCT
>JAYSCF010000007.1:14348-21854 GCA_041915005.1 Novosphingobium sp. | reverse complement strand
AAGGGCCGCCCCTATGCGCCCAAGGGCGCCGAATGGGATGCCGCCGTGGCCTGGTGGCGCAGCCTCGCCACCGATCCGGGCGCGTCCTATGACAAGGTCGTGGTGATCAATGCCGCCGATATCGCCCCCAGCGTCACCTGGGGCACCAGCCCCGAGGACGTGCTGCCGATCACCGGGGTAGTCCCCGCGCCCGAAAGCTTTGAAGACCCTTCCAAGCAGGACGCCGCACGCAAGAGCCTGGACTACATGGGGATCGAGCCGGGGATGCGGCTGACCGACATCGAAGTGCAGAACGTGTTCATCGGTTCGTGCACCAACAGCCGGATCGAGGATCTGCGCGCCGCGGCCGCCGTGCTCAAGGGCCGCCACAAGGCTGCCAATGTCCGCTGGGCGATCGTGGTGCCGGGCTCGGGCCTGGTCAAGCGCCAGGCCGAGGAAGAAGGGCTGGACCGGATCTTCCTCGATGCCGGGTTCGAATGGCGCGAGCCGGGCTGTTCGGCCTGCCTTGCCATGAACCCCGACAAGGTTCCCGCCGGCGAACGCTGCGCCAGCACCAGCAACCGCAACTTCGTGGGCCGGCAAGGCCCGGGTGCGCGCACGCACCTCGTCTCTCCGGCGATGGCCGCGGCAGCAGCGGTAGCCGGCAAGCTGGCTGACGTTCGCACGCTGGGCTGACTGGCGCCACGGCCGGCTGGCCCCTTGTCTTCCTCCTCATTCGACGCACATAGTAGGCACCATGACCGATAAGACCGACAAATCCGACAAGCCCAACTGGACCGGCGCCGCTGCTCTTGCCGGGGCCGCGATCGGCTCTGCCGCACTGGCCGCTGCACTGCTCTATGCCTCGCGCCGCAAGGAGCAGGCCAAGAAGCCGGCTAACCCCGACCACGCGCCGGAGACCGACTGATGGACGCGCTGCGCGAAGTTTCGGGACGCGCGATCCCCTTCGGCCGCAAGAACGTCGATACCGACGTGATCATTCCCGCGCACTGGCTCAAGACCATCACCCGCGATGGCCTGGGCCGCGGCGCGTTCGAGGCGCTGCGCAGCGATCCTGACAACCTGTTCGATTCGGCCGAATTCAAAGGCTCTCCGATCCTTATCGCAGGGGACAATTTCGGCTGCGGATCGAGCCGCGAACACGCCGCCTGGGCACTGCTCGATCTGGGCATCACCGCGGTGATCGCGCCCTCGTTTTCGGACATCTTCTCGGGCAATGCCTTCAAGAACGGCATCCTCACCGTGGTCCTGCCGCAAGCGGCGATCGACCGCCTGATGGACGTGGCCCAGACCGATCCGGTCAGCATCGATCTGGAAAGCCAGACCGTGACCACCCCCTTCCAGGACCGCTTCACTTTCGAGATCGATCCGTTTCGCAAGCACTGCCTGCTCAACGGACTTGATGAAGTGGGCCTGACCCTGGCCCGCGGCGAGGCGATCGCCGCCTATGAAAACAAGAGCAAAGGGGAAACACCCTGGCTCGCACACGGAACGGGAGAAGCTGCATGAAAGCCTTGCGGAGTCACGCTGTTGGAGGGCCAGAAACCCTGACCCTTGACGAGCTGGAAAGCCCCGTCCCCGGCCCCGGCCAGGTGCGCATCAAGGTCAAGGCCTGCGCGATCAACTATCCCGACGTGCTGATCATCCGCGACATGTATCAGTTCAAGCCGCAGCGCCCGTTCTCGCCGGGTGGTGAACTCTCGGGCGTGGTCGATGCCGTCGGCGATGGCGTGACACAGTGGAAGGCCGGCGACCGCGTGATCGCGATGATGGGCAATGGCGGGCTCGCCACCGAAGTCCTCGCCGATGCCGCCAAGCTGTTTCCGCTGCCCGATGGCGTCAGCTTTGAAACCGGCGCATCGCTGCTGATGACCTATGGCACCAACATGCACGGCTTGCTTGATCGCGGGCACCTCAAGGCGGGCGACACCCTCCTGGTGCTCGGCGCGGCGGGCGGCGTGGGCCTTTCGGCCGTGGAACTGGGCAAGGCCTATGGCGCCCGCGTGGTTGCTGCCGTGTCGAGCGAGGAAAAGGCCAAGGTCGCCCGTGAACACGGTGCCGACGAGGTGGTGATCTACCCCCAGGCCCCCTTTGACAAGGACCAGTCCAAGGCCCTGGCCGAAGCGTTCAAGGCCGCTTGCGGTCCGGAAGGCGCGAACGTGGTCTATGACATCGTTGGCGGGGACTATTCCGAACCCGCCGTGCGCGCGATCGCCTGGGAAGGCCGGTTCTGCGTGGTTGGCTTCCCGGCCGGGATCGCCAAGCTGCCGCTCAACCTCACCCTGCTCAAGAGCTGTGACGTGTGCGGCGTGTTCTGGGGCGCCTTCGCCGCGCGCGATCCCAAGGCCAACGCCGTGCATATCGCAACCCTGTTCGACCTGCTCAAGGCCGGCAAGATCAATCCGCGCGTGTCTGCCTCGTTCCCGCTGGAACGCGGCGGCGAGGCGATCCAGATGCTGGCCGACCGCAAGGCAATCGGCAAGGTCGTGGTGACCATCGACTGAAGGGAGAAGCCGTGATGAAGACTGCCCGCATCATCGCCGCCGCCGCGCTGCTGGCCAGCGCCTGGGCCGTTTCGGCCGCCCCCGCGCCCCATGGGGCCAATGCTTCGCCCAGCCCGGCCCAGCTGGTTGCCGCGCGCCAGGCGGGCATGGACATGTCGGCCACCTCGCTCAATCTGATCAAGGGCGGCAGCGCCAATGGCATGCCGCTCAAGAGCCTGGGCTTTGCGGCCAGGGGCCTGGCCAACTGGGCCCAGGCCATGCCCGCGCTGTTTACCGACAGCACCCGCGCCAGCACCAGCCGCGCCCGCCCCGAAATCTGGACCAACAAGGCCGATTTCGCAGCCAAGGCAGCGGCCTTCAGCGATGCCACCAAGGCGCTCGCAGCGGCCGCCGCAGCCGAGGACCAGGCCGCCTTTGCCTCGGCGCTTGCCTCGACCGGTGCGGCGTGTAAGGGCTGCCACGATTCCTATCAGGTTCCGCCGCCGGCCCGTCCGGCCGCTTGAGCGGACCTTTCATCGACGACCAACCAGACCAAGGGGCTGCAAACATGACCGACTTCAAGGACCGCGAACGCGCCGAAGAAGCCAAGTTCGCGCATGACGAGGAAATGCACTTCCGCGTCCACGCGCGCCGCAACCGGCTGCTGGGCCAGTGGGCGGCCGAACGCATGGGCCTCTCGGCAGTCGAAGCCGAAGGCTATGCCAAGAGCGTGGTCCAGGCCGATTTCGAAGAAGCCGGCGATGAAGACGTGGTCCGCAAGCTGCTGGGCGATCTGGTTTCGGCCGGGATCGACATCAGCGAAGCCGACGTGCGCGCCGCGATGAACGCCAAGGCGGTTGAAGCCAAGCGCGCGCTGATGGGCGAAGACTGATGGCCATGCCCGCCTCGGAAATCGAAGCGCTGATCAAGTCGGCGCTGCCCGATGCGGACGTGACGATCACCGATCTGCGCGGCGATGGCGATCATTACGCCGCGCATGTCGTATCGGCGCAGTTCGCCGGCAAGCCCCGCATTGCCCAGCACAAACTGGTCTATGCCGCGCTTGGCGGCCGGATGGGCGGCGAACTTCATGCCTTGCAATTGACCACCGCCGTTCCCAATTGAACGCGCGAGGAGCACTTTTACCATGTCCGATACCAACGCCCGCATCGCCGAAATCGTCAATTCCAACGATGTCGTGCTGTTCATGAAAGGCACGCCGCTGTTTCCGCAGTGCGGTTTTTCCAGCCGGGCAGTCGCGATCCTTGATCACCTCGGCGTCGCCTATGAAGGCGTCGACGTGCTGCAGGACATGGAAGTGCGTCAGGGCATCAAGGCCTTTTCGGACTGGCCGACGATCCCCCAGCTTTACGTGAAGGGTGAATTCGTCGGCGGCAGCGACATCATGATGGAAATGTTTGAAGCCGGGGAACTGCAGCAGCTTGTGGCCGATGCCGGGATCGCCCCCGCCGCCTGAACGCGCAGCCCATTCCAACCACAACCGATTGACGCGCGCAGGGCTTGCTCTGCGCGCGTTTTTCATAACCGCGGTGCAGGGAAGCAAGCCGGTCGATGGGGGGACGTCTCGGGGAGGCGGAGCTGCGGAGACCAGGGGTGCAGCCCCGCCTCGTTCGAGACGTCTTGGGGTATCGCAAGCAATGCAGACCCCGTGCCAATTCATCGTGATCAAGCAATCCTGCGCCGCTTGATGGTTAAGGCAAATTCACCCGCGCGGCGTTTGTAAAGCCTGCCGACACCCGGCAAGGGGCACGGTGCGTTTTCTGCTTGCCAAGCCCGCTGCCTGCCATGCACCTTGGCGGCGATGGATGACCTGAAAAAGATGTTCGAGCACGCCGACGATGCTCCCCCCGCGATCCCGGCAGCCACGCTGGTGATTTTCCGCAACGCCCCCGATGGCGGCGCGCCGCAGTTGCTGATGGTGCAGCGGGCCAAGGAAATGCGCTTTGCCGGCGGCGCCGCCGTCTTTCCCGGCGGACGGGTAGACGAGGCCGATCGCGTGCTGGCCGAGGCCCACGGCCCCGCCGACAGCGACGATCATGATGAACTGGCCGCCCGCATCGCTGCCGTGCGCGAAACGCTTGAGGAAACCGGGCTGGTCGTCGGCCTCCACCAGCAACCAGACCTCGCTTCGGCCCGGCGCGCGCGCCAGCTGCTGCTCGACAAGGGCGCACTCGGCCCGGTGCTGGCTGAACTGGGCTGGACGCTTGATCTTGAAGCCTTGGTGCCGTTCTCGCGCTGGCGGCCCAAGCACCGCGAAATCCGCGTGTTCGACACGCGGTTCTACCTTGCTAACCTCGGCACGGGCGCGGTGGAACTGCTGGTCGATTCCACCGAAAACACCCACCTGTTCTGGGCCAGCGCCGAAGAGGCGCTGCAATTGGCCGAGACCGGTGACATCAAGGTGATTTTCCCGACCCGCCGCAATCTTGAGCGCCTGGCCCAGTTCGCGAACTTCACCGAGGCGCTGGCCCACGTTGAGGAATTTCCTTCGCGGATGATCACGCCATCGATGGAAATGCGGGGCGAAGAACCCTGGCTGGTGATCCCCAGCGATGCCGGATATCCGGTCGACGGCGAACGCCTCGATACCGCCGCGCGCGGTTAGTCTGCGCCTTGCAAAAGCAGCGCCTCGCCCGCCGGCGTGCGGCGTGCGGCGCGTAATGCAGATTGCATTTCGGACCAATTCCGCTGAAATTTCATCGGTTGTTGCTTAATTTGCAATGGCTATACTATCTCTATCCCCGTAGTGGAGTTTTTATAAGAGGCCACAAGCCCTTCACAACAATCCGTTCAGAGGTCGCACAATGAACAGAACTCAAGCCCTTTCCCAGCGCATCGATGATGCGTTCAGTTCGCTTTTGATGGCCAAGGATATTCTTGATCAGGTCATCCCCAATTCCGATTGCGACAGCGCAATTTCGATGGCGAACGAATTTGCCTAGCAGTTGATCGACAAGGCCACTACCAGCCTGATGCTCGACAACACGGCGTCCGATCTCCACAACATCGTCAGCTTCGGCAGGATCAAGGCCTCGGCTTCCTAAGCGAAGCAGGCCCGCATGGCGTGAAATTCAATTTCACCGCGTAAAGCAGACCATTCGGCGGAGACGGACGTGCGCCATGTCAGCACACGCAGCGGCTTCTGCGTGACCTGAGCGCCGCTTCCGGCTTCCTCACTTCTTAGCCCTGACGCTTTGGCGCGACCTGGAACTTCGAGCTTTCCGGGTGCCTTGCCTTCACACCCTTAATAGAACATAAAGTGAACAAATGAGATTCGCTTCTGCCTTGGTGTGCGCCAATGCCAACCCCATGCCCTTGCGACGTTGGGCCAGCGGAATTGCATCGTTCGATCAGGCCTTGGGTGGTGGGCTGGCACAGGGAACTGTGCATGAATTCTATGCGAGCGAGCCAGCGGATGCGCCAGCGGCGGCGGGCTTTGCCGTGGGGCTGGCCTTACTGATGGGAGCAGGCAGGACAGTGCTGTGGCTGCGTTCTCGCCGCACGTTGGCGCATGGCATCTTGCAGATGCCGGGCTGGGTTGAACTGGGCGGCGCAGCGGGCACCTGCCTGTTTGGGCAGGTGGCGGATGACAGGGCGTTGCTGCGCGCAGCGAGCGATGCGCTACGCTGTGCCGCACTCGGAGCCGTGGTTCTGGAAAGCCGCGGCAAGATGCGCGACCTTGATTTGACAGCCAGTCGTCGCCTGACGCTAGCCGCAGAAAAATCCGGCGTCCCGCTGCTTGTGCTGCGGATCGATGCCGAGCCGGTGCCGAGCGCCGCGCAAACCCGCTGGCGCATCGCCTCTGCACCATCCCGCCCACTGCCGGGCCACACACCTGGCGCCCCCGCCTATGACATCGAATTGCTGCGCCAGAAGGCGGGCCCGAGTGACCTGAGCTGGAGATTGGAGTGGGATCGTGACCGACGCATATTCCGGGAAGCGGCGCACTCTGGCGCTATGGTTCCCGTTCCTGTCGGCAGAACGGCTGCGCAGGCAGGAGCCCGCGACGCCGCCTGATGCGCCGCTGGTCCTGGTCGGAATGGTGCGCGGCGCGCTCCGGCTGGAAGCGGTTGATCCGCGAGCCCAGGAGTTGGGGCTGTGCCCCGGATTGACGCTGGCGGATGCACGAGCCCGGCAGCCCGATTTGCTGACAGCCGCAATGGACGTGGCGGCAGATCGTCATTGGCTAGAAAAACTGGCGCGGCAGTGCACCCACTGGTCACCGCTTGTGGCCTTGTCCCTCCCGGACGGGGTCATCATCGACATTTCGGGGTGCGCACACCTGTTTGGCGGGGAGCGTGGGCTGGCGGCCGAAGTGGAGGAGATGATAGCCGCACATGGCATGACCGTACGCTATGCGGCTGCATCCACCGCAGAAGGCGCACAAGCGCTTGCCCGATATGCGCCCTTGCCAATCGCGGATGAACGCGCCGCTATCCGCGCCCTGCCAGTTGCGGCCCTGGGGCTGGAGCCGGATGCCACACGGGCGCTGATCCGGGCGGGATTGAAGGTCGTGGGGGATGTGGCGGTGCGCCCCGCCGCGGTCATCGCCGCACGCTTCGGGATGGGGGCTGCAACCGCCCTGCGCCGCCTGGTGGGAGAAGAGGAATCCGCGCTTGCACCGTTGGACCAGCCAGTGCCGTTACGGTTCGAGCGACGGTTCGCTGAACCGATCGGACACCAGGATGTTGTGACGGCCTGTTTTCTGGACCTGTTGCACGAAGCGGCGGACAGGCTTGGCCAACACAGGCTGGGTGGGCGGTGTTTCCGCCTGACCCTGTATCGCAGCGATGGTGCGCGCCATCGACTAGACATCGAAACCAGCACCCCCACCCGCGATCCGGCGCTGGTATTGCGCCTGTTCGGTGAACGGATCGAGGCCTTTACCGATCCGCTGGACCCCGGCTTTGGGTATGACAGCATTCGCCTTTCGATTGCCGCTGCAGAGCCCCTCGGCGCGGCCCAGCCGATGCTCGATGGGGCCGAACAGCCGGATGGCACG
>JAYSCF010000007.1:0-14338 GCA_041915005.1 Novosphingobium sp. | reverse complement strand
ACTCATCGATCAGCTGAGCGCGCGGCCGGGGCCGGATTGCCTGGTGCATCTCGTGGCGCAAGACAGCCATATCCCGGAGCAGGCACAGCTTGCCTTGCCCGCCATCCGCGGGTGCGAACCGCCCCCCTGGCTCATGCCGCCGGAAGAAGAACCGCCGATGCGGCCTCTGTTCCTCCTCCATCCCCCCCAAAAGGTGGAAGTGATCGCGCAGGTGCCGGACGGGCCGCCCCATCGCTTCCGCTGGCGCCAGACACTGCATGAGGTAAGGCTGAGTGAGGGGCCGGAGCGGATCGCCGCGGAATGGTGGCGCCGCCGGGGTGGCGAGCATCGCGGCAAAGCTGGCCTTACCCGCGACTATTACCGAATCGAAGATATGCGCGGGCGGCGGTTCTGGATTTTCCGCCATGGTCTTTATGACCAAAAGCCCGATCCTAGCTGGTATCTGCACGGGCTGTTTGCGTGATGGTCGCGCGCGCCTTCGCCGAATTGGCTGCCGCAACCAACTACAGCTTCCTCCACGGAGCATCCTCGCCCGCCGAAATGGTGTCCTGCGCCCATGCAGCGGGCATGGCCGGCATCGGCATTGCCGATCGCAACACGGTGGCCGGGGTGGTTCGTGCGCATGTGGCATGGAAGGAATTGGGGGGAATGGCGAGCGGTTTTCGCCTGATTGTCGGCGCACGGCTGGTGTTTGCCGATGGAACGCCAGACATCATTGCCTATCCCGCCACACGGCATGGCTGGGGACGCCTGACGCGCCTGCTGACGCTAGGCAACAGGCGCGCGGACAAGGGCGGCTGCCTCCTCTACCTTGCGGATCTGCTCGGTCATGCCGACGACTTGTTGCTGATCGTTCTAGGAAGCGACCGAGAAGTTCTGGACAATCTTGCCCAGGCCCGCCCGGGGGCGGTTTGGCTTGCCGTTCACATGCATCGCAGCGGTGCAGATGCCCGGCGGGTGGCGCAGGCCCAGCAACTCTCGGCGGAAAGCGGCGTGCCGCTGATCGCCACCAACGATGCACTCTATGCCACGCCTGATTGCCACCCCTTGCACGATGTGATGACCTGCATTCGCGAAGGCCTGACCATCCACAGCGCCGGCCGCCGCCTGGCCGCCAATGCCGAACGCCACCTCAAGCCTCCTGCCGAAATGGAACGGCTGTTTTCGATTTGCCCGGAAGCCATGGCTGCAACCACCGACTTCCTCTCCCGCATCTCATTCACGCTTGAAGACCTGGAATATGAATATCCGCATGAGCCGGTGCCCCAAGGGTGGGAGCCGCAAGCATGGCTGGAGCAACTGGCGCGCGAGGGAGGACGCGCGCTTTTTCCTGATGGGCTGCCTGCAGCCTATGAAAACGTGCTGGCGGAAGAACTCTCTCTGATCGGCAAGTGCAACTATGCCTGCTATTTCCTGACGGTTCACGACATCGTCGATCATGCCCGCACTCTGGATCCGCCGATATTGTGCCAGGGGCGCGGCAGCGCCGCCAACTCGCTGGTCTGTTACTTCCTGGGGATCACGCCGATCGATCCGGTGCGCGAACGGCTGCTGTTCTCGCGCTTCCTGTCTGAAGAACGCAATGAGCCACCCGACATCGATGTGGATTTCGAGCACGAGCGGCGCGAGGAGATCATGCAATATATCTACGCCCGCTATGGCCGCGAGCGGGCGGGTATCGCCGCCACCGTCATCCACTATCGACCTCGCAGCGCACTGCGCGAAGTCGGCAAGGCAATGGGTCTGAGCGAGGATGTGACGGCACGACTCGCCTCCACCATCTGGGGGCATTGGGGCGATGACGTACCGGAAAGCCGGGTGACCGAAGCCGGGTTCGACATCGCCAATCCGGAAATCGCCCGATTGAAGGTGCTGGTGGATCGATTGCTCAGCTTTCCGCGCCATCTGTCGCAGCATGTCGGCGGCTTCGTTCTGACGCAGGGGCGGCTTGACGAGATGGTGCCGATTCACAACGCCGCAATGCCCAACCGCACCTTCATCGAATGGGACAAGGACGATATCGACGCGCTCGGTTTGATGAAGGTCGATGTGCTGGCACTCGGCATGCTGACCTGCATCCGCAAGAGCTTCGACCTGCTGCGCCTGCATGGGCTGGGCAATCATGCATTGCACAATGTGCCATTGGAGGATCCGGCGGTGTATCGGATGCTCCAACGCGGTGACAGCATTGGCACCTTTCAGGTCGAAAGCCGCGCCCAGATTGCAATGCTGCCGCGCATGAAGCCCGCCTGCTTCTACGATCTTGTCATTCAAGTGGCGATTGTCCGCCCCGGGCCGATCCAGGGCGGCATGGTCCACCCCTACCTGCGCCGCCGCAATGGCGAGGAGGCGGCAGACTACCCCGGCCCACCGCAGGCTTCTGCCGCCCTGCGCGAAGTGCTGGGAAAGACGTTCGGCGTGCCCTTGTTCCAGGAGCAGGCAATGAAACTCGCGATCACTGCTGCCGGGTTCACCCCGGCGGAAGCGGACGGATTGCGCCGGGCGATGGCAACGTTTCGCAACCACGGCACCATTCACCGCTATCAGCGCAAGATGATCGAGGGGATGCTCATGCGCGGCTATGACCGCGACTTTGCCGAACGCTGCTTCGAGCAGATCAAGGGCTTTGGCGAATATGGCTTTCCGGAAAGCCACGCGCAGGCCTTCGCCTGGCTTACCTATGTCTCCTCGTGGCTCAAATGCCGCCACCCGGCAGTGTTCACCTGCGCCCTGCTCAACAGCCAGCCCATGGGTTTCTATGCCCCAGCGCAATTGATTCAGGATGTCCGCGCACACAAGCTGGAAGTGCGCCCCGTCGATGTGGGCGCCAGCGCATGGGACAGCACACTGGAACAGACGAAGAAGGGCGCGCTTGCTATCCGGCTGGGCCTGTCGCGGATCGACGGGTTCCGCAAGGAATGGGCGAAGGCACTGGTTGCGGCGAGAAGCAGGGGGCACTTTGTCTCGATCGAGGATGTGGCCCGCAGGGCGGCGCTGCCCCCGCGCGCGCTTCATCTGCTGGCCGATGCCGATGCGTTCGGATCCCTCGGCCAGAACCGCCGCGTCGCAGGGTGGAACGTGCGCCGCGTGCCAGCCGGCCAGCTCCCGCTGTTTGCCGCGCTGGACACCCCGGAATTGGCTGCCGAGCCAGATGCGTGCTTGCCCGCCATGCCCTTGTCGGAAGAAGTCGTGATTGATTACCAGACCGCGCGCCTGTCGCTGAAGGGGCATCCGATGGAGTTCCTGCGCTCGGCGCTCAACCGCGAGGGCGCGTTGTGCTGCGCCGATGCAAACGGTTTGCCCGATGGGCGCCCCGCCCGTGTCGCCGGCCTCGTGCTGACCCGCCAGCGCCCCGGCAAAGGCAATGCGGTGTTCATCACCATCGAGGATGAAACCGGCATCCTCAACGCTCTGCTCTGGGCGCGCGACATGGAGGAACAGCGCGCCGCCGTCATGGCTGCACGCCTGATGTTGATCGAGGGGTACATCCAGAAGAGCAAGGAGGGCGTTGTGCATCTGATGGCGAAACGGATCATCGATCGCACGGTTATGCTTGATCGCGTGCCCGATCCAAATGCCGCCCCCCAGCGCGCCCCAACCCACGGCCATCCACGCGACCTGCGCATCATTCCACCGTCACGGGATTTCCATTGAGGCAGGGATAACCAGGCCTCCCCCTTCATGCTGGATGGCGCGCCCGGGTGGATTCGAACCACCGGCCTCAAGATTAGAAGTCTCGTGCTCTATCCAACTGAGCTACGGACGCGTGCGGGGCTGCTCATAGGCGGGGTTTGCCTGCCGTGCAAACGACGATAGGTTGGGTTCATGGACATGACCCTTTCCGCGATCGACGGCTCCACCGGCGCGCGCCGCCACTTTCGTTATTTCGACTACATGATGGCGGCGTTCGTCGCGATCCTGTTGCTCTCCAACCTGATAGGGGCGGCCAAGCTGGCCACGCTGGGCGGGCATACCTTTGGCGCGGGCATCCTGTTTTTCCCGCTGTCCTACGTGCTGGGCGACGTGCTGACCGAAGTCTATGGCTATGCCAATGCCCGGCGCTGCGTGTGGATGGGCTTTGCCGCGATGCTGTTCATGGCCTTCATGAGCTGGGTCGTGGTGGCGATGCCGCCCGCTGCCGGGTGGGACGGACAGGCCGCCTATGAAAGCGTGTTCGGATCGACCTGGCGGATCGTCGCGGCTTCGGTGCTGGCGTTCTGGGCGGGGGAATTCGTCAACAGCTTCGTCCTCGCCAAGATGAAGATCCTGACCGGCGGCAAGCACCTGTGGAGCCGCACCATCGGCTCGACGGTGTTCGGCCAGGCGATCGACAGCGCGATCTTCTATCCCGTTGCCTTCCTGGGGGTGTGGTCCACCACCCAGGTCGTGACGGTGATGATCACCAACTGGGGGCTCAAGGTGCTGTGGGAGGCCGTGCTGACCCCGGTAACCTATGTGGTCGTGGCCTGGTTCAAGCACCGCGAAGGGGTGGACGTGTTCGATACCGGGACCGATTTTTCGCCCTTTGCCAAGGCCGACGCGGTCTGATCGGCGCGGTGGCGGCCCTGCCCCGCGGGGACAGGGCCTCACCGGCGATGCGCTCAATCGGCGATGAGGCCGATCGCAAGGTAGATCAGGATCAGCGATCCAAAGCCGACCAGCGTGCCGATCACCCAGGCGATCCGCACCAGGGTCACGTCCCAGCCGAGATAGTCGGCGATGCCCGAGCACACACCCATGAAGCGGGCGCGATCCTTGTCGAGGTGGAAACCGCCACCACGGCGTTCCAGCGCGCTCATGCGACAACGCCCACGTAGGTGGTGTGCGCGTGGGCAGCGCTGGGAGTGGCAACGGTTCCGCCGATCAGCACCAGCGACAGCGTCAGGGCGGAGATGGCAGCGGCAAAGCGGCCGGTAAGGTTGGTGAGAAAGGTCATGGTCTGCATCCTTCTAAACAGGGTCTGCCGTAGGTCTTTCCACGGATACGGACCAATTAGCAGGAGCCGTGCCAAATCACGGAAACGGCCAAAATCTGCCGATTTCAAACTGTGAGCTAGCGATGAACGCAATGTTCACCGTCGATGCAGGCTGAACAATTGGTGAAATTTCCCAATGTTCGGCACACGCCTTTCGCGTGACAGTGCGGGGGCAGGCGCTCTATCGCAGCCCGGCATGGCGCTCGACCGGATCACCCTGACTGACTTTCGCAACCATCGCGCCACCCGGCTCGATGGCGCGGCGCAGTTCAACCTGCTGGTGGGGGAAAACGGCGCGGGCAAGACCAACGTGCTTGAAGCGCTTTCGCTGCTGGCCCCCGGGCGCGGGCTGCGCCGCGCCGCGCTGCAGGACATTCCCGCCCACGGCGCCAGCGGGGGGTTTTCGGTCAGTGCAGAACTGCCCGGCGCGGTGCGCATCGGCACCGGCGTACGCGCGGAAAAGCCCGGCAGCCGCGTGGTCCAGATCAATGGCGCAGCCGCCCCCGCGGTGCGGCTGGGCGAATGGCTGGCGCTCGGCTGGCTGACCCCGGCGATGGACCGCCTGTTCGCCGAAGGCGCCGGGGCGCGGCGGCGCTATCTTGACCGGCTGGTGCTGGCGATCGAGCCGGGCCATGCCCGCAACGCCGCGCGGGCCGAAGGTGCGCTGCGCGAACGCAACCGCCTGCTGGGCGATCCGATCGAACCCGATCCGCAGTGGCTTGATGCACTGGAAGGCCAGCTCGCCGAAGCCGGGGCCGCCGTGGCCCAGGCCCGCGCCCGACTGGTCGAACGGCTGGGCCGCGCGCTTGCCGCCCTGCCCGATGCCCCCTTTGCCCGGCCCGAACTGACCTATCAGCCGGGCGGCCCGCTGGATGCGGGCGAACTGGCCGCCGCGCTGGCTGCCGAGCGCCGCCGCGACCGGGCGGCCCAGCGCACCCTGACCGGGCCCCACCGCGACGAACTGGGCGTGGTCATGGCCGGCAAGAACCAGCCCGCCGCCGAATGCTCCACCGGCGAGCAGAAGGCGATGCTGATCGCGATCACCCTGGCCCATGCCGGGCTGCTCGACGCGGCGCGCCCCGGGGTACTGCTGCTCGATGAAGTGGCTGCCCACCTCGATCCGGTCCGGCGCGAGGCGCTGTTCGACCGGCTCCGCGCAGGCGCGGCGCAGGTCTGGCTGACCGGCACCGAACTGCCCCCGTTCGAGGCGATCCTGGGCGAAGCGGCGGTCTGGCGGGTCAGTGCGGGGCTGGCGGAGCGGCAGTAGCGCCTTTCGCCGGCAGGGCTTTCGCCACCGCCTCCACCGTCGATCCCACCAGCAGGTCGATCCCCTCCAGCGTCGGGTGGATATGATCCTGCTGGATCAGCCGGGGCTGGTCGTAAACCGGCTGGAGGAAGAACGGGACCAGCGCGGCGCGATGCCGTTTGGCCAGATCGGGATAGATCGGATCGAACCGCGCCTGATAGTCCGCCCCAAGGTTCGGCGCGGCCTTCATTCCCAGCAACAACGCGGGCACCTTGCGCTGTTCAAGCTTGCCCAGCAGCGCATCCAGATTGGCGCGGGTTTCGGTCGGCGGCAGGCTGCGCAGCATGTCGTTGCCGCCCAGGCTGATCACCACCAGCGCCGGAGGCCGCGGCAGGCTGCCCAGCACGAACTCAAGCCGCTGCAGGCCATCGGCCGTGGTATCACCCGAGACCCCGGCATTGACGATCCGGGCGTTGATCCCGCGTGCGCGCAGCGCCGCTTCCAGCCGGGCGGGATAGCTTTGCCCCGGCTCCAGCCCGTAACCGGCAAACAGGCTGTCCCCCAAGGCAACGATGGTCAGTTCATCGCCCATCACCGGCGGGGCCGGCAGAACCGCGGGATCGCTGACCTGCGGCTGCGGCGCCGGGTCTTGCTGGCCGCAAGCCGCCAATGCAAGGGTTGCAGCACCCAGCATCCATGTCCATTTCATCAAGCAAGCTCCGTGTAATCCGCGCTGGGCCTTTCGCTCTAGCTATGGCATCCCCGCGCCGTGACAAGCCCCCTTCCTGCCGTTTCGGCATCGCATCTCACTCTCACTCTTGGCCGGGGCACCGGCGCGGTCGAAATCCTGCGCGGGATCGACCTGGCCGTGCCGCAGGGTCAGACGCTGGCGCTGCTCGGCCCCTCGGGCTCGGGCAAAAGCTCATTGATGGCGGTGCTTTCCGGGCTTGAGCGGGCCACTTCGGGCAGCCTCAGCGTGGCCGGCGCCGATTTCGCGCAAATGGACGAAGACGGCCTTGCCGCCGCGCGGCGTGGGCGGATCGGGGTGGTGTTGCAGGCCTTCCACCTGCTGCCGACGATGACCGCGCTGGAAAACGTGATGACCCCGCTCGAACTTGCCGGGATGCCCGATGCGCGCAGCCGGGCCGAGGCGGAGCTGACAGCGGTTGGCCTTGGCCACCGGCTCGATCACTACCCCGCACAGCTCTCGGGCGGCGAACAGCAGCGCGTCGCGATTGCCCGCGCCTTGGCCCCGCGCCCGGCGCTGGTCTTTGCCGATGAGCCGACCGGCAACCTCGATGCCGCAACCGGCAGCGCAATCATCGACCTCCTGTTCGCGCGCCGTGCCGAAGCCGGGGCAACGCTGGTGATCATCACCCACGATCCCGGCCTGGCTCAGCGGTGTGAACGGATCATCACGCTGGCCGATGGCCGCATTGCCAGCGACAGCATGGCCGCATGATCGGCTGGCGCACGGCCTGGACCATCGCCCGGCGCGATCTGTCCGCCCGGTTCCGCGGGCTGCGCCTGCTGCTGGTCTGCCTGTTCCTGGGCGTCGGCGCACTCGCCGCGATCGGCACGCTGACCGGCGCAATCGAGCAGGAACTTTCCAGCCGCGGGCGCACGATCCTGGGCGGCGATCTAGAAGTGGCGGTGTGGCAGCGCCCGCCCAGCCCGGCCGAGCGCGCCGCCTTTGGCGCGCTGGGGCCGGTATCGAGCGGGCTGCGGATGCAGGCCATGGCCCGCGCCGGCAATCTTGCCGCGCCGATCGAACTCAAGGCCGTTGACCCGGCCTGGCCGCTGGTCGGTCGCCTCGCGCTCAAAGACGGGCGGCGCGTCGGCGCCCCGCCCGCCGGCACCGCGTGGCTGGGCGAAGGTGCGGCGCAGCGGCTCGGGCTGGCCCCGGGCGGCGCGCTCAGCATTGGCGCGCAGACGCTTACCGTGGGCGGGATCATCGCCGATGAGCCTGACCGGCTGGGCGAAGGCTTTACCCTGGGCCCGGTGGTGATCGTTGCTGCCGAATTCCCGGCCCGCGCTGGACTGACCGCGCCGGGCGCGATGTATCGCAGCAAGACCCGCATCGCCCTGCCGCGGGCGCGCGATCCGCAAGGCGCGGCGGATCGCCTCAAGGCCCGGTTCCCCTCTGCCGGGTTCGAAATCCGCACCCGCGACAAGGCCGCGCCGGGGGCCGAACGGTTCGTGTCGCGGATGGGGGATTTCCTGGTGCTGGTCGGTCTGGCCGCGCTGGTCATTGCCGGGATCGGGATCGGCGGGGGCGTGGCCTCCTATCTCGAAGCGCGGCGATCCAGTGTCGCGACGCTCAAGGTGCTGGGCGCAACCAGCGGTGACATCGCCCGGATCTACCTGCTCCAGATCACCGCCGCAGCGCTGGCCGGCAGTGCAGCGGGATTGGTCGCCGGCGTGCTGGTGACCCCGCTGCTCGGCAAGGCGCTGGGCGGCCTGCTGCCCATTGCGCCCGGGCTGGTGATCGATCCCGGGGCACTGGTGCGGGCGACGGCCTATGGCCTGCTGGTCGCGCTGGTTTTTGCAGCACCGCCGCTGCTGGCCGCCCGGCGTTTTCCTGCAATGGCGCTGATGCGCGCGCGGGTTTCACCGCTGGGCCGCCATTGGCGCGATGGCGCGCTGACGGTGGGGATGGGGATGGCGGGAATTGCTGGCCTGGCCCTGATCACCGCCCGCCAGCCCGTGGTGACACTGTGGTTCCTTGGCGGCTCGCTCGCGCTGCTGGGATTGCTCGGCGCACTGGGACTTGGCCTGCGCCTTGTCGCCGCCCGGCTGCCCCGGCCCGAGCGCCCGCTGCTACGCCTGGCGCTGGCCAATTTGCATCGCCCGGGCGCCCAGACCGGTGCACTGGTGACCGCGCTGGGCTTTGGCCTGTCGGCTTTCGTGCTGCTGGCGGCGGTTCAGACCAGCCTTGATGCCAATATCGCCGCGCGGGTGCCCAATCGCGCACCAGACTATTTCGTGCTCGACCTGCCGCGCGCCCGGGCCGACGAATTCCGGCACACCGTGACCAGCCTTGCCCCGGCCGCGCAGGTCCGCATGGTCCCCGCGCTGCGCGGCGCGATCCTGGCCTATGGCCCGGACCGCGCGATGACCCGGGTGGCCGATCTCAAGGAAATTCCCGACGATGCCTGGCCGCTGCGCGGCGAACGCGGGCTGACCTATGCCGATGCCGTGCCCGAGGGCAACACGCTTACCAAGGGCACCTGGTGGCCGCGCGGTTATGCCGGCGAGCCACTGGTCTCGATCGACGAAAAGCTCGCCCAGGCGCTTGATCTGCACATCGGGGACAAGCTGACCATCGGCCTGATGGGCGTGGAACGCACCGCGCGGATCGCCTCGCTGCGGCGGATCGACTGGGACAGCATGGGCTTCAACTATGTGCTGGTGTTCAGCCCCAATGCGATTGCCGATGCACCGCACAACCTGGCCGCGACGATCAACCTGCCCCCCAACGCTCCGCGCGGAGCCGTGCTGCGGGCACTGGTCAGGGCTTTTCCGGCGAGTTCCGTGATCGAGGTCGGCGGCGTGCTGACCCAGGCGCGTGATCTGCTGCGGCAAGTCAGCCTGGCGATCCTGTCCGCCGCCTCGGTGGCGGTGCTGGCGGGGGTTGCGGTGCTGCTCGGCGCGATTGCAGCGGCGCGCGCCAGCCGGCTTTACGACAACGTCATCCTGCGCGTGCTGGGCGCCAGCCGCGGCCAGCTCTTGCTGCTGCAACTGGCCGAATATGCGCTGCTGGCCAGCCTGCTCGCGCTGGTTGCCCTGGCATTGGGCAGCGCGCTGGCCTGGCTGGTGGTGGTCAAGCTGTTCAGCTTTGACTGGCTGCCCGACTGGCCGCAGATTTTTGCGGTGCTCGGCGCGGGGCTGGCGCTGGTCATCGGCTTCGCGCTGGCCGGCTCGCTCCCGCTGCTGCGGGCGCGGCCGGCACAGGCGCTGCGCGAGCTTTAATAAGCATCACCGGCCCGCCCCCCGGCCCGGTGATGCCCTGCTTCAGCGAGCTTTAACCTACCACTTGAACCGCGCCGTCGCGCCCCAGGTGCGCGGCTGGTTGGTGTAGCCCGAGATTGAGCCCGGCTGGGCCACCGAATCGAAGATCGCCACGATGTAGCGGTTGTCGGTAAGGTTGCGGCCCCACAGCGACAGTTCGAGCCCGTTCGCCAGGGCATAGCTCACCGAAGCGGTGAGATCCTGCACCTCGCGGCGGAACGGACGCGCCGCGGCAAAGGCAGGGGCATAGCTGACCACTGCGCCGCTCGCGCTGCGCTGGATGAAGCCGGGCAGGCCTTCAAGCACCTGGACCGGGCTTTCATAGTGGAAATCGCCGCGCAGGGTCAGGCGGTGGCCATTGGCAAAACCATGGCTCCACTGCGCGCCCCAGGTGGCCGAAATGCCGGGAATCCCCGCCGGGCGCGTGCCCGACAGATCACCCAGCGCCGAGGCCGGGAAGCGGTCATACTTGGGATCAAGCCAGACCAGCGAGAGGTTGAGCGCGACATCGGCGGTCGGCTTGACCTGCCCATCGAATTCCACCCCGTTGGTGCTCTGCCGTCCGGCATTGGCCAGCGCAAAACCGGTGCCGGTGAACACGTTCGACTGGAAACCCTCGATCGTCTGGTGGAAGAAGGTCAGGTTGGCATTGGCCAGCCCCCAATCGCCCTTGATCCCCAGTTCCCACACCTTGGCGCTTTCCGGCCCGGCAAAGCGCGACCCGGTCGACAGGTTGGGCACCAGCAGGCCAGCGCTCGACAGCGCGGCATAGTCCGAAGCCAGGGGACGGCTATCGCGCGAGAGGTTGAAGGAACTGGCCTTGAAGCCCGTGGCATAGCTCAGATAGGATTTGACATGGCGGCCAAGGTCAATCGCCAGCCGTGCGGTCCAGCTCCACTTGCCATCGCGGGTCTTGCCGCTTTCCACCGCGTTGGGGAAATTGCGGAACGGGGGAAGGAACTGGAACGGGCGCAGCGCAGTGGCGCCATAGGTCGCCAGGTTGAGCGAGGAAAACAGGTCGGTGCCCTGGGTGTTGGACGTTACATCCTTGGCGTCGTGGGTGTAGTTCGCGCCCAACGTCAGCGTCACCCCCGGGCGGGCCTTGAAATCGCCGTTGGCGAAAACCGACCAGGCAGCATTGTCCATCGCGAAATCATCGAACAGCCCCTGCCCGGCGGCAAAGAAGCGGCCGGTATTCGATCCGAACAGCCCGGTTTCCAGCGCGCTCACCCCGCCACCCGACAGCAGGTCGGCATAGGCGCGGAAGCGGTTGCCATAGGTCAGCGCGGTGCGATAGCGCAGGTCTTCGTTGAAATAGTATCCGCCCACCATCGCGTTGAACACGTCGAGGAAGCCCACGCTGGCGCGCAGTTCCTGGGTGAAGGTGCCGACATCCAGATCACCGCTGTTGCGGCCGATCAGATCGGCGCTGGTGAAGTCCGAATCCTGGTTGGCCAGGGTGTGGCTTTCGCGCCAGGCGGTGATCGAGGTCAGCTTGAGCGGGCCAACCACATAGTCGGCCTGGGCAGAAACGCCCCAGTTCTCGATCGTGTTGGCCGAGGCAAAGTTTGCCCAGGCCACGTCAGCAAAGGGCGTGGCGGCATCGTTGACCCGCCCGCCCAGCGCCTCGATCGCACCGGTTGCGGCCGAACGGCGCAGGTTGACGACTGCACAGCAATTCTCGTCGATCCGGTCGAAGTCGGCGATCAGCCGCACCGAAAGGCGGTCATCGGGCGCATACTTCAGCTGCCCGCGGGCGAACCAGCGGTTGCGCTCGTTGGGCTTGTCGCCCGCTCCCGGATCGCTGACATAGCCATCGCGGCGATTGATCCCGGCGGCCAGGCTGGCGGCCAGGTTATCGCTGAGCGGGCCGGTGACATAGCCCTTGGCCACCACCGCACCGAAATTGCCCACGCTGCCTTCCAGCCCGCCGTGGAAGCGGAACTGCGGCTCGCGCGTGACGATCGAGATCACGCCGGCGCTGGCGTTCTTGCCGAACAGGGTTGATTGCGGGCCGCGCAGCACTTCGACCCGGGCCACGTCGGGCAGGTCGCCGATCTGGGCGGCGGCGCGGCTGCGATAGACCCCATCGACGAACACCCCGACCGAGGGTTCGATCCCCGGATTGTTGGCGCCGTTGCCAAAGCCGCGAATGATGAAATTGGTGGCGCTGGGATTTTGCAGCTGCGTGACCCGCAGCGCAGGCACCACCAGTTGCAGATCCTTGAGATCGCGCAGCTGTGCGCGTTCGATTGCCGCGCCGCTGGCAACCGAAACGGCCACCGGCACATCCTGCAGGGTCTGCTCGCGCTTGGTCGCGGTGACCACGATCACCTCATCATCGCCGGCGCCCGGAACGGCTTCGTCAGCCGCGGGAGCAGCTTCCTCGGGCGCAGGAAGTGCTTCCTCCTCAGCAGGTTGCCCGGCAGCGACGGCCGATTCGGCATCCTGGGCATGGGCGATGGCGGGAAAGGCGGCGGCGGCCAGCAAGGCGGCGCGGAACAGGGTAAGCTTCATGGCCGGGGCCTATAATCGCTTCCCCGGCGAACGCCAGAGCCAAGGCAGTTGCCCCCACGCCAGCACCCAGCGTCGGCAAAGCTTGCCCGAAGAGGCCATATCGGCTAGGGGCGCGCGCAATGTTGCGGTGCAACAGGCACCCGCCCTCCTCCAGCTTTCGAGAACCAATCATGTCCGCCCCCCTGCCCCTGCGCAATATCGCGATCATCGCGCACGTCGACCACGGCAAGACCACGCTGGTTGACCAGCTGTTCCGCCAATCCGGCACGTTCCGTGACAACCAGCGTGTCGAAGAACGCGCGATGGATTCCAACGACCTCGAAAAGGAACGCGGGATCACCATCCTGGCGAAGCCGACCTCGATCGAATGGAACGGCACCCGCATCAACATCGTCGACACCCCCGGCCACGCCGACTTTGGCGGCGAAGTGGAGCGCATCCTCTCGATGGTCGATGGCGTGATCCTGCTGGTCGACAGCTCGGAAGGCGCGATGCCGCAAACCAAGTTCGTCACCGGCAAGGCGCTGGCGCTGGGCCTCAAGCCGATCGTCGTCGTGAACAAGGTCGATCGTCCGGACGAACGCATCCAGGAAGTGCTCGACGAAGTGTTCGACCTGTTCGTGACGCTCGACGCCACCGATGAACAGCTCGATTTCCCGGTGCTCTACGCCTCGGGCCGCAACGGCTATGCCAACACCGATCCGTCGCTGCGCGAAGGCACGCTGGAACCGATGTTCCAGAAGATCGTCGATCACGTGCCGCCGCCGAGCCTCGATGCCGATGCGCCGTTCAGCTTCCTCGTGACGCTGCTCGATCGCGACAACTTCCTCGGCCGCGTGCTGACGGGCCGCGTCCAGTCGGGCACGGTCAAGGTCAACCAGGCGATCCACGCGCTCGACGCCGATGGCAAGATCATCGAAACCGGCCGCGCCTCGAAGATCATGGCGTTCCGCGGGCTTGACCGCGTGCCGGTGGACGAAGCCCGCGCCGGCGACATCATCAGCCTTGCCGGCCTGACCGTTGCCACCGTGTCGAACACCATTGCCGACACTTCGGTTTCGGTGCCGATCAAGGCCCAGCCGATCGATCCGCCGACCCTGTCGATGCGCTTTGCGGTCAACGACAGCCCGATGGCCGGCCGCGAAGGCGACAAGGTCACCAGCCGCATGATCCGCGACCGCCTGATGCGCGAAGCCGAATCGAACGTGGCGATCAAGGTCACCGAAAGCGCCGACAAGGACAGCTTCGAAGTGGCCGGCCGCGGCGAACTGCAGCTCGGCGTGCTGATCGAAACGATGCGCCGCGAAGGCTTTGAACTGGGCATCAGCCGCCCGCGCGTGCTGTTTGGCACCGACGAAAGCGGCCAGCGCACCGAACCGTATGAAACCGTCGTGATCGACGTGGACGATGAACACTCGGGCACGGTCGTCGAGAAGATGGCGATCCGCAAGGCCGAGATGACCGACATGCGTCCCTCGGGCGGCGGCAAGACCCGCATCACCTTCTCCGCGCCCTCGCGCGGGCTGATCGGCTACCACGGCGAATTCCTGTCCGACACGCGCGGCACCGGGATCATGAACCGCCTGTTC
>JAYSCF010000006.1:0-24188 GCA_041915005.1 Novosphingobium sp. | reverse complement strand
TGCTGTTTCAGTTTACCTGAAACAGACTCTAAACCTCGTTCCCGAAGGGCCGGAACGGTTCAGCCACTTCGCGCGGAACCCGCACGATCCGCCCGGCCGCGCGGTCGATGATCGCCCAGGTGGTTTTGGCGCTGACGATCACCTTGCCCGCAGCATTGCGGAAATCGACCCGCCGGTCGAACCGGGCGCCGGTGGGGCCTTCGGGAATGAAGGTTTCGCCGGTCACGCTTTCGCCCAGCCCGACATTGCCGCGATAGTCGATCTCGTGCCGGGTCACGACCCAGACGTAGGCGGCCTGGTGCTCGGGCGCGGCCACGGCCGACCAGTGCGCGGTGGCGATCTGCTGGATCCAGTCGACCCAGACCGCATTGTTGACATGGCCCAGCTCGTCGATGTGCTCAGGCCGCGCGGTAAAGGTCAGGCTGTGGCGGTTGCTCATTCCGCGATCCCCAGCTGCCAGAGGATGAAGGCAAATTCCTCGGCCACTTCCCTGAGGCTTTCGAACCGGCCCGACTTGCCGCCGTGGCCTGCGCCCATATTGGTCTTGAGCAGCAGTTCGTGGTCATCGGTCTTGAGCTCGCGCAGCCTGGCAACCCATTTGGCTGGTTCCCAATAGGTCACGCGGGGATCGTTGAGCCCGGCGGTCACCAAGAGCGGCGGATAGGCCTGCGCGCGGACCTGATCGTAGGGCGAATAGGACCGGATCAATTCGAACGCGGCCTTGTCCTCGATCGGGTTGCCCCATTCGGGCCATTCGCCCGGGGTCAGCGGCAGGGTCGGATCGAGCATCGTCGCCAGCACGTCAACGAAGGGCACGTGGGCCACCACCGCGCCCCACAGCGCCGGATCGGAATTGATCACCGCGCCCATCAGTTCGCCGCCGGCCGATCCGCCCGAGATGCTGATCCGCCCCGCCGTGGTCAGGCCGCGCTCGATCAGGCCGCGGGCGACATCGACGAAATCGGTGAAGGTGTTGGTGCGCCGCTCGAGCTTGCCGGCCTTGTACCATGCCCGCCCCAGGTCATCCCCGCCGCGAATGTGCGCGATGGCATAGGCAAAGCCGCGATCGACCAGCGACAGCCGGCTGGTCGAAAAGCCCGGCTCGATCGCGATGCCATAGGCGCCGTAGCCATAAAGATGCAGCGGCCCGCAGCCCGCCCGATCGCGGCGCATCACCACGCTGACCGGGATCAGGGTGCCGTCGCGCGCGGGAATTTCCAGCCGCTCGGTGACATAGCGCGCGGCATCATAGCCCGAGGGGATTTCCTGCACCTTGAGCGTGGTGAGGCCGCGCGTTGCCACGTCATAGTCCATCACGCTGGCCGGGCTGACCATCGATTCATAGGACAATCGCAGCGTATCGACCGCCCATTCGGGATTGTCGCCCAGCCCGGCGCAATAGCTCGCCTCGGGAAACACGATCGGCTCGATCCGCGCGGGATCGCCGTAATAGCGCAGCTCGATCTGATCGAGCCCGCCGCGGCGCCCTTCGATCACGTAGAAATCGCGGAACAGATCAAAGCCGGTCAGGTAAAACGCGTCGCTGCCCTCGATCAGCGTGGTCCATTCGCCCGGCGCGGAGAGCGGCGCGGTGGCCAGGCGGAAATTCTCGTGGGTGTCGTTGGCGTGGATGAACAGCGTGTCGCCGTGGAGGTCGACATCGTATTCCACGCCCGTCTGGCGCGGCTTCACCAGGATCGGCGCGGCCAGCGGATCGGCGGCGGGAACCAGGCGGACCTCGCTGGTTTCGTGATCGCTGCTGCCGATTATCAGCCACTGTTCGTTGGCCGACAGCGCCGAGCCTACGCGGAAGCCTTCGTCATCCTCGTGATACAGCTCGACATCGCTGGCCACCGGCTGGCCCAGCCAGTGCAGCCGCGCGTTGTCGGTGCGCCACTGGTCATTGGCGAGCGAATAGACCAGCCCCGTGTCGCCCGCGACCCAGACCAGGCTGGACAGCGTGCCCGGGATCTCGTCAGCCAGCAGTTCGCCGGTCGCCAGATCCTTGATCCGCGCGGTAAAGCGTTCAGAGCCGTTGTCATCGATGGCATAGGCCAGCAGCTTGCCATTGGCCGAAACCGACAGCGCGCCCAGCCGGAAGTATTCGTGCCCCTCGGCCAGCGCGACTTCATCGAGAATCAGCTCGTTGGCATGGCCATCATCCTTGGCCGCCACCGGGCGGCGCCACCACTTCTTGTATTCGGCACCCTCCTCGAACTCGATCCAGTAGAGGAAATCGCCGTCCTTCTGCGGGACCGAGGTATCGGCCTCCTTGATGCGCCCGCGCATTTCCTTGAACAGGGTATCGATCCGCGCCTGCTGGGGGGCCATGCGGCCCTCGAACCACGCGTTCTCGGCCTCGAGGTGGGCCAGCACCGCCTTGTCGGTAACTTCGGGATAGCCCGGATCGCGCAGCCAGGCATAGTCGTCGGTCAGGGTAATCCCGTGATGGGTTTCGACGTGCGGCTGTTTCGCGGCGACAGGGGGTGTGGTCAGGGTCATGGCGCGGGTCTATGGTGCGCTCCTTGTCCCTGCAAGCCGGACTCACGAAACATGCTGATGAATACCCACGATGCGCGCCTCGATGCGCTGCGCAAGGAACTCAAGACCCGCGGGCTCGACGGCTTCGTCGTGCCGATTTCCGACGAACACATGAGCGAATATGTCGGCGCCTATGCCCAGCGCCTCGCCTGGCTCACGGGCTTTGGCGGTTCGGCCGGCTCGGCGGTGGTGCTGGCGGATCGGGCCGCGATCTTCGTCGACGGGCGCTATACCCTGCAGGTGCGCGAACAGGTCGATGGGCGGCTGTTCGATTACCAGTCGGTCCCCGCGACCAGCCCGGCCGCCTGGCTGGGCGAACACGCCGCGCAAGGCGCGAAGATCGGCTATGACGCGTGGCTTCATGGCAAGCCGTGGGTCGATGCCGCCACCAAGGCCCTGGCGGCGCGCGGCGCCCAGCTGGTCGCGGTTGATGGCAATCCGATCGACGCGGTCTGGGCCGACCGGCCCGCCCCCTCGCTGGCCCCCGCGCTGGTCCACCCGACCGCGCTGGCGGGCGTTGCCAGCGAGGCCAAGCGGTCCGCCGTTGCCGAATGGCTCGCCGAACGGAGCCTCGACGCCGCGGTCGTCTCCGCGCTCGATGGGGTGGCCTGGCTGCTCAACCTGCGCGGCAGCGATGTCGATTGCACCCCGGTTGCCTTGTCCTTCGTGCTGGCCCATGCCGATGGCACCGCCGAACTGTTCATCGCCCCCGAAAAGGTCACGCCCGAACTGCGCGCGCACCTGGGCAATGCCGTGACGATCCGCCCGCGCGAAGACTTTACCCCGCAGCTGCAGGCCCTGGCCGGCAAGCGCGTTGCGGTCGATCCCGAACGCTCGGTCGAGGCGATCTTCGCCGCATTGGCCAGCGCCGGGGCCACGGTGGTTGAACTGACCGACCCGACCGTGCTGCCCAAGGCGATCAAGAACCCCACCGAACAGGCCGGCCAGCGCGCCGCCCAGGCGCGCGATGGCGCGGCGATCGCGCGGTTCCTGCACTGGCTCTCGCTCGAAGCGCCCAAGGGCGGGGAAACCGAACTGTCGGCCGCCGCGAAATTGCAGGCCCTGCGCGAAGAGACCGGCCTGCTGCGCGATCTCTCGTTCGACACGATTTCGGCCGCCGGCCCCAATGCCGCCAGCCCGCACTACAAGGTCAACGCCGAATCGAACCGGCCGATCACGCCGGGATCGATCTACCTGGTCGATTCGGGCGGACAATATGCCGATGGCACCACCGACATCACCCGCACCGTGTGGATCGGGACTGCGGATGGCCGGGGCCAGCCCAGCGCCGAACACAAGGACCGCTTCACCCGCGTGCTCAAGGGGCACATCACCCTTGCCCGCGCGGTCTTCCCGCAAGGCACGGCGGGCAGCCAGCTCGACAGTTTCGCGCGGATGCACCTGTGGCAGGCCGGCGTCGACTATGCCCACGGCACCGGCCACGGGGTGGGCAGCTTCCTCTCGGTCCACGAAGGGCCGCAGCGCATCGCCAAGGCCGCGGGCGGCCAGGCCGGGACCGGGCAGGAACTGCTGGCCGGCATGATCCTCTCGAACGAGCCGGGCTATTACAAGGCGGGCGATTTCGGCATCCGCACCGAAAACCTCGTGCTGGTCGAACGCCGCGAAATCGCGGGCGCGGAAGGCGAATACCTCGGCTTTGAAACGCTGACTTTCGCCCCGATCGATGCCACGCTGGTCGACACCACCCTGCTGACCCGTGACGAAGTGGCCTGGTGGAACGACTATCACGCCAAGGTCGAGGCACTGTTGGCGCCGCAGCTTTCGGGCGATGCGCTGGCCTGGCTCAAGGACCAGTGCAAACCCCTCTAACCCAGGACCAAGGGAGAACGCGAGATGATCGGCTATGTCACCGTGGGCACCAATGATCTGGCGCGCGCCGCCCGGTTCTATGATGCGATCGCCGCCGAAATGGGCACCGGGCGGATGATGGAGTTTGACAGCTTCATCGCCTGGGGCACGCCCGGCGGCGGCGCAGGGATCGCGGCCACCAAGCCGTTTGACGGCCAACCCGCCACGGTTGGCAATGGCGTGATGGTTGCGCTCGAAGCCAGCGATGCGGCGCAGGTCGACCGGCTCTACGCGATCGCGCTTGCCAACGGCGGCAGCGACGAAGGCGCCCCCGGGCCGCGCGGCGACGGGGGCTTCTATGCCGCCTATTTCCGCGATCCCGATGGCAACAAGCTCAACGCCTTCGTGATGGGCAGCTAACTTGCCGGCAGCTGAACGTCTGCCGGCAACTGCGACAATTGGCGACAAATTACCCGAACTGCGGCATAACCGCGCGACAGTCCGGGCGTAACACGGGGATGCAAGTCGCGAGGTTCGCCTCTCCCCCTCCCCTCGCGAGCCCGCGGCTTGACCCTTTTTTCACGGATGGGAGTCCGCACATGAAGAAGTTCCTGATTGGCTTTTCGCTGGTCGCCATGGCCGGAGCCGGCATCGCCGTTGCCCAGGACCATGGGCCGATGGGCGATCCGATGGGTGACAAGACCGTGACCCGCGCCGAAGTCCAGGCCAAGGCCGAAGCCCACTTCGCGATGATGGACGTCAACAAGGACGGCAAGCTCGATGCTGCCGACCGCGCCGCCCACATGGACCAGAAGTTCGACCAGATCGACACCGACAAGAATGGCGAAATCAGCAAGGATGAATTCGCCGCGGCCCGCAAGGGTGGCCATGAAGGTCACGAAGGCATGCCCGGCATGGGCAAGCGTGAAGGCATGGCCAAGCACGACGGCATGGGTGCGCCCGGCAAGGGCGAGCACCGCATGGGCGGCGGCATGATGATGATGCTGCGGATGGCCGATACCAACAAGGACGGCGCGATCAGCAAGGACGAATTCGTCGCCGCGCATCTCAAGATGTTCGACATGGCCGACACCAACCATGACGGCAAGCTGACCCCGGACGAACGCAAGGCCGCCCGTGCCAAGATGATGGAGCACATGCGCCAGATGAAGGGCACGATGGGCCATGACGGCCACGACATGGCCCCGCCTCCGCCCCCGCCGGCAGCCTGATCCACACCGCTTGCCTGCCGCGCGATGACCGACACGGCCCCTGTCCACCTGCTGGTGGTCGATGACGAGCAGGCCCTGCGCCAACCCCTGGCCGAGTATCTTGCTCGCCAGGGGTTTGCCGTCAGCCAGGCCGCCAGCGCCGCCGAGGCCCGCAGCCTGCTGCGCGACTCTGCCCCCGATCTGGTCCTGCTCGACATCATGATGCCCGGCGAGGACGGCCTTTCGCTGTGCCGCCATCTCACCGAAAGCCGCGCCATCCCGACCATCATGCTCACCGCCAAGGGCGAGGCGATGGACCGCGTGGTCGGGCTTGAAATCGGCGCCGACGACTATGTCGTCAAACCCTTCGAACCGCGCGAACTCGTCGCCCGGATCCGCTCGGTCCTGCGCCGCGCGGCCAAGGGCGGCACGACCCCGGCCGAGGATGAGGCCTTCGAATTCGAAGGCTGGCGGCTCGATCCGCTGAAGCGCCGGCTGACCGATCCCGAAGGGGCGATGGTCTCGATCTCCTCGGCCGAGTTCCGGCTGCTGATGGCGTTTGTCGAACATCCCCGCCAGGTGCTTGACCGTGACCGCCTGCTCGACATGGTCCAGGGCCGCGAAGCCCACCTGTTCGATCGCGCGGTCGACAACCAGGTCAGCCGCCTGCGCCGCAAGATCGAAGTCGACAGCCGCAATCCCGTGCTGATCCAGACCGTCTGGGGCGGCGGCTACATGCTGGCCGCCGATGTGCGCCGGATCCGCGCCGAAGCGGGATGAGCGTGCGGCGGTTCTGGCCTCGAAGCCTGCAAGGGCAACTGCTGCTGGCGATCGCGCTGGCGCTGCTCCTGGCGCAAGGGATCAGCGCAGCCTTGCTCTACCGCGCCCAGATCGAACGCCGCGAGGCCGGCCTGGTGCACACCGCGGCGATGCGGATTTTCGCCGCGGGCCGCGAAGACGGCCTGTTCGGGGGCGAACTGCGCCACGGCGGCGAAATGATCGATTCGCGCCGCCCGCTGCGGGTCCAGCGCGCGGCAACCATGGCGCTACGCCCGGACGATCAGCGCCGCCCCCACGCCGAGGAAGAGCTGCGCGAAATCCTCGAAAGCCAGGGCGCGGAACTGGGCGATGTGGTGATCGTCCAGCGCCCGGCCAGCGAAGACCCCGGCCTCTACGGCAAGATGGAACGCCGCGCTCGCCTGCTGGGTGAACATGCCCCGCCCCCGCCCGATCACGTGCTACTGGCCGCAGTGCAGGTCCATCCCGCCGGCACCTGGATGACTGTGCGGATCCCGGTTCCGCGCGATGAACGTGCCTTGCTCGCCACGCTGCTGGGGCAAACGCTGCTGGCCTATGCCTTGCTGGTCGGGGCGATCGCGCTGATCGTCGGGCGGATCACCCGCCCGCTCGCCGCGCTGACCCGGCGGCTCGAACGCTTTGCCCAGACCCGCGACATCGACGGCCAGATCGAACCCCAAGGCCCCGATGACGTGCGCCGGCTGATCGAGGCGCACAACGCGATGGAGGGCCGGATCGCGGCCCTGCTCGATGAAAAGGACGTGATGCTGGGGGCGATCGGCCACGATCTCAAGACCCCGCTGGCCGCGCTCAGGGTGCGGATCGAATGTGTCGAGGATGCTGCCGAGCGCGCGCGCATGGCGGCCACGATCGAAGACATCACCCGCAGCCTTGACGATATCCTCTCGCTGGCCCGGGTCGGGCGGCCGAGCGATCCGCTTGAGCCGGCCGAACTGTGCGCGCTGGTCGGGCAGATTGCCGATGAGTTCGAAGACATGGGCGAACCGGTCAGCTTTGCCCCGTGCGAACGGATCGTCCTGCCGCTGCGCGTGACCTGGCTGCGCCGTGCCGCGCGCAACCTCGTTTCGAATGCGCTGCGCTATGGCAAGGTTGCGCGCGTGGCCGTGGCCCGCGAGGATGGACAGGTCGCGATCCGGGTCGAGGACGATGGCCCCGGCATCCCGGAAAGCGACATCGCCCGGATGCTCGAACCCTTCACCCGCGGCGATCCCTCGCGCAACAGCGGCACGGGCGGCGCGGGGCTGGGGCTGACGCTGGCCCGCGCAATCGCCGAACAGCACGGCGGCAAGCTGACCCTGGCCAACCGCCGCGCCGCCGATGGCAGCGTGATCGGCCTTGCGGCCACGATCACCCTGCCGCTCGGCTGAGCGCTTACTTCGCTTTCGCCAGTTCGGCTGACAGTTCGGCGCTGCGTGCGGTCTTGAGCGCGGCACAGCTGCGCACCCGCTCGAGCGTGCGTTCGAGTTCCAGCGCCCCGGTCTTGCCGGCAAAGCGCGGCCCGAGCAGGGCCGCTACCTCGTCCGCGCGCTCGGCCGAACAGAACCCGGCAACCATGCCCGGCAGCCGCGCGGTAAAGAATATGCCGCCGCTGCCGCTGGTCAGCTCGTCAAAGTGGCTGCGCAGCCAATCGAAGCCCAGGTCGCGGGTTTCCGGGGTCATGATCACGGCGCGCACGGCATTGTTGCGTTCGCTCGGGCGCAGGCGGGCATCGCGCAGGTCGTCCAGCACCCAGCGTGCGATCTGGGGCTGGCCCGACCCCGCGATCACGCCCAGCGCGGCAGGCCGGAAACGCGGATCCTGCGAGGCCAGCGCCTTGTCGGCAAGCATGCGTGCGGCATCGCTCCCGCCCGCTTCGAGCCACACCCCAAGCGCATCGCCATACCACGCCGGATCAAGCGCCTGTGCATCCCCGCCAAGATAGGCCGTGGCCGCGCCCAGCAACTGCGCGCGCAGGGCCGCATCGCGGGCGGTGCCAACCATCCGGCCGACGATCTGCTGGCGCTGGAGCGAGATTTCCGGGTCTTCCCCGGCATAGCGCCCGGCCCGCGGATCAAACCCCAGCTGGCGCAGGCGCGGCGCGAGCAGCCCGGTCAGAAAACGGCGATAGCCGGCCTTGCCGGCCTCATCCATGATGCCGTTGTTGTAGAAGGCCTGCAGGCTGTCGATCCCGGCATCGCTGGCATAGCTATCGGGGTTGCGCGCCAGCTGCCGCGCCGAGGTGACCAGCTGGCGCGCCGAAGCCCGCCCGGCCAGGAAGCTGGCGTAAAGCGAATCGTCCAGCGCCAGCGCCTCTGCGCCGGGCAGCGTCGCGGCCTTGGCGATCAGCGCATCCCAATCGGCTGCGGGCAGTTCGAACCGGTAATAGCCGGTGCCGCCGGCATTGGGGATGAACGGCCCCTTGGCGGCAAAGGCCACCTGCGCGCTCGGCTCGGTCAGCAACTGGCACTGCTGCACGCCCTTCAGTGCGCGCAGGCACAGCGGCACGCCCCAGCGGGTCGGCGCCGGCGATGCGCCAAGGCGGGCATAGCGGCTCTGGGTGACCTGCCACGCGCCCTTGCCCGCGCGGGCAAAACTGAGCAACGGCACGCCCTGCTGATCGGTGAAGCTCTGCATCGCGGGCACGATCCGGGGATCGCCCGCCGCATCGGCCAGCGCGGCGAAGAACTCGGTGCTGGTGGCATTGCCATATTTGTGCGCCGCCATGTAGCGGCGCACCCCGCCCTTGAACTTGTCATCACCCATGTAGCCCGCGATCATCGCGATCACGTGGCCGCCCTTGCCATAGGTGATCGAATCGAAGGCCTCGTCGATCTGGGCATTGGTGGTGATCGGCTGGTGGATCGCCCGGCCCGCGACCAGCGCATCGGTGCCCATCGCGGCAAAGCCTTCGGCCAGCGCGCCCGCCCGGATGTTGAGATCGGGGCGCCATTCGCCGCCGATGCGGAAGCCCATCCAGTTGGCGAAGCTTTCATTGAGCCAGATATCGTCCCACCACGCCGGGGTAACCAGATCGCCATACCACTGGTGCGCAAGTTCGTGGCTGACGATCATCCCGAAGCTGCGCTTCTGCCCGGTGGTCGCCTTGTCATCGAGCACGAGGATGTTTTCACCGTAAAGGTCGGCGCCCGCATTCTCCATCGCACCGGGCAGGATCGGCGTCGTGATCTGATCGAGCTTGGGATAGGGGAACGGCTGGTCGAAATAGGCCTCGAGGTGCCGCACGATGTCCTTCGAACCTTCCAGCGCGAAGGCGATCTTGCCGGCGTTCTGCCGGGTCGTGACGATCCGCAGCGGCAGCGGGGCGGCGCGCTGCGGGCTGGGGGGAACCTGCCCTTCCAGCGTCGCGAAGGGACCGACCATCATCGCCACCAGATAGGTCGGCAGCGGCAGGGTGGGGGCAAAGGTGTGGACCTCGAGGCCGCCTTCGAGCCGGCTCGACACCTGGGGCGCATTGCTGACGGCGACCTGCCCCGGCGCGGTGCGCAAGGTCACGTGGAACGGGGTCTTGAAGCCGGGCTGGTCAAAGCCGGGGAAGGCCGCGCGGGCATCGATCGATTCGAACTGGGTCCACGAATACCAGTCATCGCCAACCTTCACCCGGAACAGGCCGGCCGGACCGGACTGGAACCCGGCCTCGTAATCGAACGCCAGCCGCACCGGGCCAGCGGGCAAGGCTTCGCCAAACGTGACCCGCGCCACACCGGTCGGATCGAGCTGGGTCCAGTGCCCCGCCACCGTCCGATCGCCGAGCACGGCCACAACCTTGCTGACGGCCAGATCGCGCCCGTGCAGGTCGATGAACGAAGCGGCCGTCTTGAGCTGGGCCTCGATCTCGACATGTCCGGCAAAGCGTTCGCGCGCGGGATCGACGGTCAGGTCAAGCCAATAGGCCGCCGGGGTCGCCGCATCGGTCAGGCGCCCTGCCGGCAGTGGGGCCAGCGCAGCCACGGCCGCTGGCGTGAGATCGCCCGCAGGCGCCGCCGGGTTGGCGGGCGCGCCCAGCGCCGGGCCGGCCAGCGCCAGCGAAAGGGTGGAAGCGGCAAACAGCAGCGCGCGCATGGCAGATCCTTGAAGCAATGGTCGACTTGGACCGCTGCTTCACCCCGCAGGACGGATCAATGCACGGCCAGCCCGACGAAGCGCGGACCCGCGCCGACGAGCGTCAGCGCAGCAGCCCGCCCAGCAGACCGCGCGCGAACCGGCCCAGGAACGCCCCGCCCAGCGCCGTGCCGATCGCACCCGCCGCCGCGCTGGCCGCCGATGCCATCGGTGAGCCGTTCGACTTGCGCCCCGACATGCTGCGCGCCACCATCGTCCCGGCCGAAGCCGCCGCCGCACCCAGCGCGGCCTTGCCGGCCTTTTCCCACATCGAGGGGGTCTGGCGCGGCTGGGCGCGCTGGGCCGTCTCGCCCTGTTCGGCCACGACCTGCGCGGCAGCGGCGGCATCCTGGGCCTTTTGCGCCAGCACTTCGGCCGCGCTTTCACGGTTCACGGCGGTGTCGTACTTGCCCTCGAACGGGCTGATCGACTGGATGATCGCGCGCTCCTTGTCGCTCACCGGCCCCAGCCGCGAACACGGCGGGGTGATCAGCGTGCGCTGGACCACGCTGGGCGCGCCGTCCCCGTCCAGCGTCGAGACCAGCGCCTCGCCCACTTTTAGTTCGGTGATCGCCGTTTCCACGTCGAGGTCGGGATTGATCCGGAAGGTTTCGGCGGCCGCCTTGATCGCTTTCTGATCGCGCGGGGTAAAGGCGCGCAGCGCGTGCTGCACCCGGTTGCCCAATTGGCCGGCGATCTTTTCGGGAATGTCGATAGGGTTCTGGGTGACGAAGAACACCCCCACGCCTTTGGACCGGATCAGGCGCACCACCTGTTCGATCTTGTCGAACAGCGCCTGGGGGGCATCGTCGAACAGGAGGTGGGCTTCATCGAAGAAGAACACCAGCTTGGGCTTTTCGGGATCGCCGACTTCGGGCAGCGCCTCGAACAGTTCGGACAGCAGCCACAAGAGGAACGTGGCGTAGAGCTTGGGGCTCTGCATCAGTTTTTCAGCGGCGAGGATATTGATGATCCCCTTGCCCGCGTCATCGGTGCGGAGAAAATCGTTGATCTCGAAGGCCGGCTCGCCAAAGAACTTGTCCGCGCCCTGGCTGGCGAAGGACAGGAGCTGGCGCTGGATCGTGCCGACGCTGGCCTTGGAAATGTTGCCATAGGTGGTGGCCAGTTCGCTGGCCTGTTCCGCGCAGGCGATCAGGGTCTGCTGCAGGTCATCGAAATCGAGCAGCAGCAGGCCATTGTCGTCGGCCCACTTGAAGGCCACGGTCAGCACGCCTTCCTGCGTTTCGTTGAGCCCCATCAGCCGCGACAGCAGCAGCGGCCCCATTTCCGAAATCGTGGTGCGGATCGGGTGGCCCTGCTCGCCGTAAAGATCCCAGAACACCGCCGGATTATCGTGATAGGCATAGTTCGCGATGCCGAGATCCTTGGCCCGCTGTTCGATCACGTCGGCGTGCTTGAAGTCGTGGCTGCCGGCCATGCACACGCCCGAAAGATCGCCCTTCACGTCGGCCAGGAACACCGGCACGCCCTGGGCCGAAAACTGTTCGGCCATGGTCTGCAGCGTCACCGTCTTGCCGGTGCCGGTCGCGCCCGCGATCAGGCCGTGGCGGTTGGCGCGCCCGAGCAGTAGGGACTGGCGCTCGCCGTTCGATCCAAGGCCAATGTAGATGTCTTCCATTGCGGCGGCTCCCTGCGACTCCAAGTGTTTCAGATAAAACGCTGAACGCCCCAGCGCGAGGGGCTTTTTGCATGACGGGCAAACCATCGCTAGAAGCGCCTTTCCAATGGCTGAACCGTTCATCCTGCTCGACGACGCGCGCCCCGAAGGGGCCAGCGATGCGCGCCTTTACCGTGCCCCGCGCGAAGTGATCGTTGCGCGGCGCGTGGAAGAGGTTGCCCCGGCCCTCGAACGGATCGAGGCCCTGCGCCGCGAAGGCGCTGATCTGGCGGGCTATTTCGCCTATGAGGCAGGCCTTGCGCTGGAGCCGCGGCTGGCCCCGCTGGCCGCCGCCCGCACCGGGGCCATGGGTCCGCTGCTGTGGTTCGGCGCGTTCGACGGGTTCGAGACGATCCCGGCCGCAGCTGTCCCAGAATGGCTCGCCGCCCAGGCCGAAAGCGATGGTGTCCCGGCGCAGGTCGGCCCGGTTGAACCGCAGGTGTCGCCCGGCGGCTACGGCGCGGCCTTTGCCCAGCTGCAGGAAGCGATCGCGGCGGGCGATATCTATCAGGCCAACCTGACCTTCCATCTGGCCGGCTCGTTCCGGGGCGATCCGCTGGCGCTTTACGCCGCGCTGCGCCCGGCCGCCGGCGCGGGCTATGGCGGGATTGTCTGCGATGGCTCGCACTGGCTCTTGTCGTGTTCGCCCGAGCTGTTCTTCGCGCTCAAGGATGGCGCGGCGCTGGCCAAGCCGATGAAGGGCACGCGTCCGCGCGGCCGCGATGCGGCCGAAGACGCGGCCTTGGCCAAGGAACTGGTCGAATCGGCCAAGGAGCGCGCCGAAAACCTGATGATCGTCGACCTCTTGCGCAACGATCTTTCGCGCGTCGCCGAGGCCGGCAGCGTCAAGGTTGAAAAGCTGTTCGCGGTCGAAAGCTATCCCACGGTCCACACCATGACCACCACGATCCGCGCCCGCCTGCAGCCCGGCTGCGGCACGATCGACATGGTCCGCGCGATCTTCCCCTGCGGCTCGATCACCGGGGCGCCCAAGATCCGGGCAATGGAACTGATCAATGCGGTCGAACGCGATGCCCGCGGCCCCTATTGCGGGGCGATCGGCCGGATCGACGCCAATGGCGATGCGGCCTTCAACGTCGCGATCCGCACCCTGCGTCTGACCCCGGGCGAAAACGGCCGCGGGCGCGCGGTGCTGGGGGTCGGCTCGGCCATCGTCGCGGACAGCGAGGGCCTCCAGGAATGGCGCGAATGCCTGGTCAAGGGCGGGTTCGTGCGGCTCTATGCCGCGGGCTGCGATCTGATCGAAACCATGCGCTTCACGCCCGAGGAAGGCGTACCGCTGCTGGAACTGCACCTTGAACGGATCAAGGCGAGCGCGGCGGAACTCGGCTTCACCTTCGATCGCCACGCCGTGCGCAACGCGATCCAGGCGCTGTGCTTCGATGCCGACAGCCCGGCGCGGCTGCGGCTCGTCGCCGCGCGCTCGGGCGCCTACAGCCTCGAACTGGGCAAGCTGCCCGCACCGCTGAGCGAACCGGTGACCTGCGCGGTGCTGCGCCTGCCGGTCGATGCCGGCGACTGGCGCCTGCGCCACAAGAGCACCGACCGCGGCTTTTATGACGTTGGCCTGAAAGCCGCCAAGGGCGCAGGGGCTGCCGAGGCCCTGTTCCTGCGCGACGATGGCCTGCTGACCGAAGGCTGCTTTACCAACCTGTTCGTCGAACGCGGCGGCAAGCTGCTGACCCCGCCGGCCCGGCTTGGGCTGCTGCCGGGCGTGCTGCGCCGCTCGCTGATCGAGGCAGGCCGCGCCGAAGAGGCCGAGCTGACGCTGGACGATCTTGGCCAGGGCTTCCTGATCGGCAATGCCCTGCGCGGGCTGATGCCGGCACGGTTGCTGCCATGATCTCCCAGGCACTCGCCCGCATCGCGCCGTCGCGCACCACCGCGATGACCGACCGCGCGATCGAACTGCGGGCGCAAGGCCGCGACATCATTTCGCTGTCGGTGGGCGAGCCCGATTTCGCCACCCCGCCCCACGTGCTGGCCGCGGCCCATGCCGCGCTCGATGCGGGCGAGACGAAATATACCCCGGTGCCGGGCACCGCCGCCCTGCGCGAAGCCGCCGCGCTGCATTTCGCCCGCGATCTTGGCATCACGGTGCCGCCCAGCCAGGTGATCGTCAGCGCCGGGGGCAAGCAGGCGATCTTTCACGCGCTGCTCGCCACGCTCGATCCCGGCGATGAAGTGCTGATCCCCAGCCCGTGGTGGGTCAGCTATCCCGAGATCGTGCGCTTTGCCGGCGCCGAAGTGATCGACCTGCCGACCCAGGCGGCCGGAGGCTTTCGCATCACGCCCGAGCAGCTCGAAGCCGCGATCACGCCGCGCACCCGCTGGCTGCTGCTCAACAGCCCGGGCAACCCCACCGGCGCCACCTATCCGGCGGAAGAGCTCAAGGCGCTGGGCGAAGTGCTCGCCCGCCATCCCCGCGTGCTGGTGATGTCCGACGATATCTACGCGCCGCTGCGCTACACGCCGGGCCGCCACGCCACGCTGGCGGTGGAATGCCCCGATCTGGCCGAGCGCGTGCTGACCGTGTCAGGCGTATCGAAAAGCCACGCGATGACCGGTTTCCGTATCGGCGTGGCAGCAGGCCCGGCGTGGCTGATTGCGGCGATGGGCCGCCTGCAATCGCACAGCTCGGGCAATCCCGCCTCGATCAGCCAGGCCGCCGCCGTTGCCGCCTTTACCGGCCCGCAGGATTTTCTGGCCGACTGGTGCGAACGTTTCCGCGCCCGGCGCGACATGGTGGTCGCCGCGATCAATGCGATCCCCGGCCTGTCATGCCCCGTGCCCGACGGCGCGTTCTATTGCATGGTCGATGCCGCGCCTTTCATGGACCGGTTCGGCGATGACGAAGCGCTGTGCCTCCACCTCCTTGAACACGGGGTGGCCGTGGTCGCCGCCTCGGCCTTTGGCGGAGCGAACGGCTTCCGCATCTCCTTCGCGGCCGATGAGGCCAAACTGACAGAAGCGGTGCGCCGCATAGCCGGAGCACTCGCATGAACACGATCCCGATCCTCTACGAAGATGGCGAAGCCCTGGTGATCGACAAGCCCGCCGGCCTGCCGATCGAGCGTCCCCGCGCGGGCGGGCGCAGCCTTGAAGACCGGGTGGAAGAACTGAAGCTCGGCTTCCAGCGCCCGCCTGTGCCGGTTCACCGGATCGACACCGACACCTCGGGCTGCCTGCTCCTGGCGCGCAATCCCAAGGCGCTCAAACGCTTCAACGCCGCCTTCGAAGGGCGGCAGGTGGAGAAGGTCTACCTCGGCATTGTCGCCGGGCCGGTCGAGGGCGATGAAGGCACCATCGAACTTGCGCTTTCGAAGATCTCCAGCGCCGAAAAGGGCTGGCGGATGATCGCGGCGAAGAAGGGCAAGCCTTCGATCACCCACTGGCGCAAGCTGGCGGAACGGAACGGCCTGACCCTGGTCGAATTCCGCCCCGAAACCGGCCGCACCCACCAGATCCGCGTCCATGCCGAACATGGGCTTGGCCACGCGCTGGTCGGCGATCCGGTCTATGGTGACGGGAAAGGCGGCCCGCGCACCATGCTTCACGCCCTGGCGCTGACGGTCCAGCGCGAAGGCAAGCCGCCGATCGAGGCCCGCGCGCCGGTTCCGGCCGATTTTGCCGCGCTTGGATTTGGCGAAGATGTCCTCGGCTGATGAAGCCATCGCCCGCGCGGCTGCGCTGGCGAGCGAAAGCTTCGTAACCGCCTCTGGCCCGGGCGGGCAGAACGTCAACAAGGTGGCAACCGCCGTGCAGCTGCGGCTCGATGTCTATGCCTTGCGCCTGCCGGTGCCGGTCTATGCGCGGTTCAAGCAGCTGGCGGGCAGCCGTATGACCGCCAAGGGCGAACTCCTGCTCACCGCCCAGCGGTTCCGCACCCAGGAGGCCAACCGAACCGACGCGCGCGAACGGCTGGCCGAACTGATCGCGGAGGCCTTCAACCTGCCCCAGCAGCGCGCCAAGAGCCGGCTCAACCGGGTTGGCAAGACCCAGCGGCTCGAAGGCAAGAAAAAGCGCGGCGCGGTGAAAGCCGGACGCGGCAAGGTCCGGCTGGACTGATATGCACGGACGGGCCTTGAGCACATTGGCGTTGACGGCCGCGGCCTGGAGCTCAGCCAGTTGTGCTCCCGCATCTTCGATCTCTGAGAGTGATGTGGCGGCCGTACTGGAAGCAGCCGTGGCTGCCATCGCGAAGAGCGAGAAGTTGCCGAGCGAGTTTTGCTTGTCCAGTGCCCTCGCCAAATCGAACAGCAGCCTGCCCGGCGTTGCAATTGGCGAATGGACCAAGCCAAACGCGTCCGGTGACACCTACCGTCTTGTCCAAGTACCCAAGGTCGACCGTCTATTACCGACGATCATGGCGTCGATCCCACCGAACAAGCGCATTCCTAGCTGCCGCCACCAATTGGTGATCCATCAACCGTCTTTTATGCAAACGCGCCACGACGGACAAATCTCGACGTCTGCGACCGTCGATATCAGCGACCATTGTCCGCTCTGTGGGGCAGGCTATGCGATGGAACTCACGAAGGTTGAGGGACGATGGACCGCGAGCGAATCCGATTTCCACGGGACTTGGATCAGCTGAGAGTTCAGGCAGCGCTGGCGCTCATCACCTGGCGGCCGTCGGCGGCAAAGGCGCCCAGTTCCAGCTCCCCATCCATGCTGCGCAGCACGAGGTGCAGCATTTCGCCGCAGATCGCGGGGGAAACACCCCGAAAGGCAAAGCGCCGAAGCGCATTGTCGCCTAGTTCGCGCTGCGCCAGATCGAGCAGAAGGCTCGCCGTGAGCGGGCCGTGGACCACAAGGCCGCGATAGTTCTCCTCGCCTACGGCATAAGGCAGGTCATAGTGGATGCGGTGGCTGTTGAAGGTCAGCGCGGAGAAGCGGAACAGCAGCGGCTGCGAGGGCACCAGCGCGCGGTGCGCCGACCATGCGGAGGGGTCGAAGCTGGCCTCGCCCAGCGGCGGCGGCGCGGGCGGGGTGCCGGGTTCGGCGGGTGCGCGGTAGACCAGCGACTGCACTTCGCTGACCGCAAGGCCGTTTTCGCCATGCGTTTCGTGCGCCACGTCGACGAACACCAGTTGGCCCGTGCCGCCGGTCTTTTCGGTGACCGAGGCGATGCGTGACGTGCGCGTTACCGCCTCGCCAGGGCGAAGGGCTGCGTGAAACTCTACCTTGCTCGAGGCCCACATCCGGCGCGGCAAGGGCACGGGCGGCAGGAAGCTCACCGGGCCATCATCGCGCAGCGGGTGGCCGTCTGGCCCGAGCTGGGCGGTCGGCGCATCGGGCAGGCACAGGCACCAGTGCAGCCCCTGCGGCACGGTGCCATCGGCGGGCGCGGCGCGGTCAAGCGTGGCAAGCCAGCGCGTGACCATGGCGGCATCCACGCGGTCGCTGCGCTGTTCCTCGCGGCCGATCCAGGCGTCCCAGGTGCTCATCAGTTGCGTCCTTCCAGTAGCCCGCGCGCGATCACCTGCGCCTGGATTTCGGCCGCGCCTTCGAAGATGTTGAGGATGCGCGCATCGCACAGCACCCGGCTGATCTCGAACTCCAGCGCATAGCCATTGCCGCCATGGATCTGCAGCGCGGCATCGGCGTTGGACCAGGCGGTGCGCGCGGCAAGCAGCTTGGCCATGCCGGCCTCGATATCGCAGCGCTTGCCTGAATCCTTGGCCCGTGCGGCACCGTAGCTGAGTTCGCGCGAAAGAACGAAATCGACCAGACTCATCGCCAGCTTGTCGGCCACGCGCGGGAAGGCGGCGATCGCCTTGCCGAACTGTTTGCGGCTGAGCGCATAGTCCAGCCCCAGTTCCAGCGCGCGGCGGGCCACGCCCACGGCGCGCGCTGCAGTCTGGATCCGCGCGCCTTCGAAAGTGCGCATCAGCTGCTTGAAGCCCTGCCCCTGTTCGCCGCCGAGCAGCGCATCGGCGGGCGCACGCATCCCATCAAACGAGAGCGCATATTCGCGCATCCCGCGATAGCCCAGCACCTCGATCTCGCTGCCCGCCATGCCCTCCGCCGGGAAGGCATCGCCCTCGCTGCCGCGCGGCTTGGGGACCAGCAGCATCGACAGCCCGGCATAGCCCTTGGCATCGGGCAGCGTGCGCGCGAGCAGGGTCATCAGGTCGGACCGGCTGGCGTGGGTGATCCAGGTCTTCGCCCCGTCGATCACCCAATCCCCATCCGCATCCGCATCCTGCCGCGCGCGGGTTTGCAAGGAACCAAGGTCAGAGCCGGTATCGGGTTCGGTAAACACGGCGGTCGGCAGCACTTCGCCGCTGGCGATCCGGGGCAGCCACTGCGCCTTCTGTTCGGCCGTGCCGCCCTGCGCGATCAGTTCGCCCGCGATTTCAGAGCGGGTGCCGAGCGAACCCGCCCCGATCCACCCGCGCGACAATTCTTCGGTGACGAGGCACATCACCAGCTTGGAGAGGCCCAGCCCGCCGAACTCTTCCGGGATGCAGACGCCGAAGGTGCCGAGTTCGGCCATCGCCGCAACAGTCGCATCGGGGATCAGGTCATTCGCCAGATGCCACTTGTGGGCGTGCGGCAGGATTTCGGCCTCGGTGAAGCGGCGGAACTGGTCGCGGATCGCGTCGAGTTCGGCATCGTGGAAGCTTTCGGACGGCCAATGCCCTGCCGCCAGCAGGGCGGCCACTTCGGCCCGCAATTCGGCGTGATCGGCATCGATCAGCGCGGCGCAGGCCTGGGCCAGGTCGCGCGCGGCCGCGCCAAGGCCCAGGTCGGCCGGGCGCAGGATCTCGTTCTGGCCCATCGGCAGGCCGCCAACGAGCTGCCCCAGCGTTTCGGCAAAGGCCAGCCGCGCAACCTTGGCGTCGATCGGGTTGGCATCGTCGTTGGCCGCGAGCCAGCCCTCCACCGCCTCCAGCGCAGCGACGCTGGTTGCTATCCAGGCAAAGCCGTGGGCGGCGCGCTGGTGCGCGTCGATCCGCTGGCCTTCGAGCCGCTCGGCCAGCGCCGCCTGGGCCTGCGCCAGATAGCCCCGCGCCGCGCCGAGAACGTGGCCGTAGTCGATCCGGCTCATGCCTTTTCGAACACCGCCGCGATCCCCTGACCGCCGCCGATGCACATGGTTTCGAGGCCATAGCGCACATCGCGGCGCTGCATTTCGCGGGTCAGGTTGGCAAGGATGCGCCCGCCGGTGGCCCCGATCGGATGGCCCAGCGAAATGCCCGAGCCATTGACATTGAGCATATCGTGGCGGCTGTCATCATCCGCCCAGCCCCAGCCCTTGAGGCAAGCCAGCACCTGCGGCGCGAAGGCCTCGTTCAGCTCGATCAGGCCGATGTCGCTGAACGACAGGCCGTTGCGCGCGAACAGCCGCTCGGTCGCCGGAACCGGGCCATAGCCCATGCGGCTGGGATCGCAGCCAGCGGCAGCCCAGCTGTGGAAGTAGGCGATGGGTTCAAGCCCCAGTTCCTCGAGCTTGTCTTCGGCCACCACCAGGCAGGCGGCGGCGGCATCGTTCTGCTGGCTGGCATTGCCCGCGGTGACCACCCCGCCTTCGAGCGGGCGCAGCTTGCCCAGCGTTTCCATGCTGGCATCGGCGCGGTAGCCCTCGTCGTGATCGAACACCACCGGATCGCCCTTTTTCTGGGGGATCGACACCGGGACCAGTTCATCGGCGAACTTGCCTTCGGCCCAGGCGGCAGCGGCGCGCTGGTGGCTGCGCACGGCATAGGCATCACAGGCCTCACGGCTGATGCCCCAATCCTTGGCCAGGTTTTCGGCCGTCTCGATCATGCCCGAGATCACGCCGTAGCGTTCGATCGGCTGGCTCATCACGCGGCCGCGGGTCAGCCGGTCATGCAGGGTGAGGTTGCCGGCGCGCACGCCCTTGCGAATGTCGGTGCTGTAGTGCTCGACATTGGACATGGATTCGCAGCCGCCTGCGACGACCACGTCGCTCATCCCCGTCTGCACCATCATCGCCGCGTTGATGATCGCCTGCAGGCCCGAGCCGCAGCGCCGATCGAGCTGATAGCCGGGCACTTCCTCGGGCAGGCCCGCCAGCAGCCACGACCAGTGGCCGATGCACGGCGCCTCGCCATTGCCATAGCCCTGGCTGAACACCACGTCGTCGACCCGCGCAGGATCGATCTTGGTGCGCGCCATCAGCGCCTTGAGGATTTCCGCGCCCAGCTGGCCGGCGGTGAGCGAGGACAGCGCCCCGCCGAACTTGCCGACGGGGGTGCGGATGGGGGCAACGATGGCAGCGCGGCGCAATTGGGTCATCAGTCGGTTCCTACAATTCCAGAGTCGATCAGGCGGGCGATCGCGCCCGAGGACAGGCCCAGCACGTCGGCCAGAATGGCTTCGCTGTGCTGGCCGTTGCGCGGCGCAGGGGCGGCGGGCTTGCGGTCCAGTTGCGGGACCGTGGCAAAGGCCCCGGCCGCCGGATAGGCAAAGCCCGAAGGGTTGTCGCTGCTGGGCGCAAACATCGGATTTTCGGTCAGCAGGCGCGGATCGTTCACCGCCTCGACCATGGTGCGATAGGGGCCGTGGACCACCCCGTTGCCATCCAGCAGCGCGGCGAGATCGGCATGGGCATATTTGGCGACCTCCGCCTCGATCAGGGCAAAGATCGGCGCGCGGTGGGTAAAACGGGCGCCATCATCGCCCGCAAAGGCCACGCCCAGCTGCGCTTCGAGCGCGGCCAGACCTTCGGCCAGGCCCAGCGCCTTGACCAGCCCCTGCCATTGGCGTTCGTTGATCGCCACGATCATCAGCCGCTGGCCATCGCGGGTCACGAAATCGCGGCCGATGGTGCCGAACACCGCATTGCCCAGCCGTTCGCGGTCGCGCCCGGTATAAAGCACTTCGGCCACCCGCCCGAGATTGGCGGCGCTGCCCATCGCGATATCGCTGAGCGGCAAGCGCACCTCGCCGCCCAGCCCGGTGGCCTCGCGGCGGCGGATCGCGGCAAGCAGCGCAAAGGCGGCATAGGCCCCCGTCAGCAGATCCCAGGCGGGCAGCACGTGGTTGACCGGGCGCGGGTCTTCGAGCGGGCCGGTCAGCGCGGTATAGCCGACCGCGGCATTGGCCGTGTAATCAAGCGCCACCGAGCCATCGGGCCAGCCCATGATCCGCACGGTGACCAGGTCGGCCCGCCCTTCGGCCAGCCGATCATGGGCGAGGAAGCCGGTAACCGGCAGGTTGGTGATCAGCTGCCCGGTCTTGCGGATCAGCTCGGTCAGCAGTTCGCGCGCCTCGCCCTTGCCGAAATCGAGCGCGAGGCTGCGCTTAGCGCGGTTGAGGTTTTCCCAGCCGAGCGAATCGGTGTCTGCCGTGACCGGCCAGCGACGGAAATCCTGCCCGCCGCCGATCTGGTCCACCCGGATCACGTCGGCACCGAACTGCGCCATGTAGAGCCCGGCCGTGGGCGAGGCGACGAAGGAGGACACCTCCACCACCGAGAGGCCGCTGAGGATATCATACATCGCCGGTTACCCCTGCTCTGCCGCCCATTCGCGCAGCATGTGCTTGGCGATCTGGAGCTGGAGGATCTGCGTGGTGCCTTCGTAGATGCGGTAGATGCGCGCATCGCGGAAGAACCGTTCGGCATCGTATTCGGCAAGATAGCCCGCCCCGCCATAGACCTGGACCACGCGGTCAACCACGCGGCCGCACATCTCGCTGGCAAAGACCTTGAAGGCGGCGGCCTTGCGCAGCACGTTCTCGCCGGCATCGGCGCGGGCGGTCACGTCCTGCATCATGGCTTCGGCGGCGTAGATCTCGATCTCGCTGTCGGCCAGCATCTGCTGGATCAGCTGGAAATTGGCGATCGGTTCGCCAAAGGCCTTGCGTTCGTTGGCATAGCGGATCGCGGAATCGAGCGCGCGGCGGGCATAGCCCGTGGCCGCCGCGCCAACCGAGATCCGGCCATTGTCGAGGCTCTTCATCGCATAGATGAAGCCCTTGCCCTCGCTATCGCCCAGCAGGGCATCGGCGGGCAGGCGCACGTCCTCCATGATGATGTCGGCGATGTGGCTGCCCGACTGGCCCATCTTCTTGTCCGATTTGCCCACCGACACACCCGGCGTGTCCATCGGCACGAGGAACGCGGAAACATGGGCGTTCTTGGGCAGGGCTTCCTTGGCGGTGCGCGCCATGATCAGCGCAACCTTGGCGAAGGGCGAATTGGTGATGTAGCGCTTGGTGCCATTGAGCACCCAGCCATTGCCGCTTTTCACCGCCATGGTCTGCATCGCCGCCGAATCCGAACCGGAGCCCGGCTCGGTCAGGCCGAAGCAGCCGATTTCACCGGCGGCAAGGCGCGGCAGCCACTGCGCCTTCTGGGCCTCGGTCCCGCCGTTCTTGAGCGCCGAGCAGACCATCCCGATGTTGATCGAAATGATCGAACGGAACGCCGGCATGGCATAGGACAGGGTGTTGATGGTCCGCGCATACTGGGTGATGTTCATCCCCGCGCCGCCGTATTCCTCAGGCATGGTCAGGCCGAACAGGCCCATGTCGCGCATCTCGTCGAGGATCGCGGCGGGGATCTGGTCGGTTTCGATGATCTCCTTTTCCGCCGGGATCAGCCGTTCGCGCACGTAGCGCTGCAACTGCTCGATGAATTGATCGAAAACGTCGGCGTCCATTCCGCTGGCCATGGCGTGGTCCTCAGATCGGGTCATAGGGGAAGACGTGGGCCGAAACCTCGTCGGCGCGGGCGAAGCTCGGGGTGAAGGCCGGGATCAGTTCATCCGCGATCGTCTCGGGCGTCCATCCTTCCAGCTTGGTCATCGAACGGATCGGGCGCGGCTTGTTGTAGAGCACGATCTCGTTCTTGCGGACCGAGAAGATCTGGTTGCTGACGCCCTGGCTGGCATCCGAGGCGAGATAGACCACCAGCGGCGCGATCTTGTCGGCGCTCATCGTCTTGAGCCGTTCGACCCGCTGCTTTGCCTCGGGCGTTTCGGCGGGGATCGAGGCGGTCATCCGGCTCCACGCGAAAGGTGCGATGCAGTTCGAGCGCACGCCGGCGCGCGCCATGTCGAGCGCGATCGACTGCGACAGCGCGACCAGCCCCAGCTTGGCCGCCGAATAGTTGGCCTGGCCGATATTGCCGATCAGGCCCGACGTGCTGGTGAAGTGGATGAAGCTGCCCGATTGCTGTTCGCGGAAATAGGGGGTGGCCGCCTTGCAGACGTTGAACGGGCCGTTGAGGTTGACATCGATCACCGCGCGCCAGTCCTCGTGGCTCATCTTGTGCCAGATGGTGTCGCGCAGGATCCCGGCATTGTTGACCACGGCGTCGATGCGGCCAAAGCGCTGCACCGCATCCTCGATGATCGTCGCTGCGCCCGCCGGATCGGCCACGCTGGCAAGATTGGCCCAGGCCTTGCCGCCCGCCGCCACGATATCGTCCACGGTCTGCTGCGCCGGGCCGGCATCGCCGCCCTCGCCGCCGCCGCCAACCCCCGGATCGTTGACCACCACCGCCGCGCCATGCTGCGCGCAAAGCAGCGCGATTTCGCGCCCCACGCCGCGCCCGGCACCAGTGACCGCGACAACCTTTCCTTCCAGCATTCCCGGCATCCGAATCTCCTGTTTGGCGGCATCTTTGCAAGCCAGCGCGGCAAGGGAAAGCCAATTCATCATTTGGAATTGTCTTTCACAATCATGAAAAGTATCGTTCCGCGATGTCCGGTCCCGTCCGCTCCGTTTCCCAGGCCTTCGCCATCCTGCGGCTGCTGTCCTCGCACCCGGCGGGGCTGACCCTGTCGGAGATCGGGCGCGATCTTGGGCTCAGCCCGTCGAGCTGCCTCAACCTGCTGCGCACCCTGGTGGCCGAAGGCATGGTTGAACGCGGCGGCGCGGCCAAGCTGTACCGCGCGGCCTCTGGCTGGGCCCGGCTCGACTTTGCGCGCGGGGCGCTGGAACAGGTCATCGCCGCGACCCGCCCGGCGCTCGGCAGCTTCGCCCAGACGCACGAGGCCACGCTGGGCCTGTGGCACGCCGTATCGAGCGAT